>NZ_CAWNYS010000333.1:10249-11719 GCF_963878295.1 Aeromonas sp. HMWF014
GTATTTTACTGTGCTGCGCGGCAGTGGGGCGCGGCCACGGATGTTGTCGGCAATCTTCTCGGCCATCATGATGGTCGGGGCATTGAGATTGCCGGTGACGATCAACGGCATGATCGAGGCATCGACCACACGCAGCCCTTCAATGCCATGCACCCGTCCCTGACCATCAACCACGGCCATGTCGTCTTCACCCATTTTGCAGGAGCACGAGGGGTGGTAAGCCGTTTCCGCATGCTCACGGATAAAGGCATCCAGTTCGGCATCGCTCTGCACGTCCTTGCCGGGGCTGATTTCGCGCCCGCGATACGGGTCCAGCGCCGCTTGCGCCATGATTTCGCGGGTGATGCGGATGCCGTCACGGAACTCACGCCAATCCTGCTCGGTGGCCATGTAATTGAACAAAATGCTCGGGTGCTGGCGCGGGTCTTTGGATTTGATCTGGATGCGCCCGCGACTGGGGGAACGCATGGAGCCCATGTGCGCCTGGAAGCCATGTTCTTTCACCCCATTACTGCCGTTGTAGTTAATCGCCACCGGCAGGAAGTGGTACTGAATGTTCGGCCATTCGAACTCGGCGCTGGAACGGATAAACCCGCCAGCCTCGAACTGGTTGCTGGCACCTATGCCCTTGCCCTGGAACAGCCACTGCGCGCCGATGGCGGGCTGGTTCCACCATTGCAGCGCCGGGAACAGCGACACCGGTTCTTTGCAGGCGTATTGCAGATACAACTCGAGGTGATCCTGCAGGTTCTGGCCAACGCCCGGCAGATCGTGGACCACGGGGATCTGCAGTTCATTCAGCAGAGCTGCCGGGCCGACGCCGGAACGTTGAAGGATTTGAGGGGAGGCAATTGCGCCGCTGCACAGCAACACTTCGCGACGGGCGTTAGCGATGTGCGGGGTGTTGCTGTCACCCACCAGGTAGGTCGCCCCCATGGCACGCTTACCGCTAAATAGGATGCGATCGGTCAAGGCGTGGGTGACGATAGTCAGGTTGGGACGGGCACGGGCCTGGTCCAGATAGCCGCGTGCGGTGCTGGAGCGCCGGCCTTTGGGCGTGACGGTACGATCCATCGGGCCAAAGCCTTCTTGCTGATAGCCGTTGAGGTCGTCGGTACGCGGATAACCGGCTTGCACGCCGGCTTCGACCATGGCGTGGAACAGCGGGTTGTTGCCATGCTTCGGCGTGGTCACGCTCACCGGGCCTTCGCCGCCGTGGTAATCATTTGCTCCGATGTCACGGGTTTCTGCTTTGCGAAAATACGGCAGGCAATCCAGGTAGCTCCACTCTTCCAGGCCTTTTTCCTTGGCCCAGCCGTCGTAGTCCATGGCGTTGCCACGGATATAGCACATGCCGTTGATCAGCGATGAGCCGCCCAAACCTTTGCCACGCCCGCATTCCATACGGCGGTTGTTCATGTGCGGTTCGGGGTCGGTCAGGTACGCCCAGTTATACCGCCGACCTTGCAG
>NZ_CAWNYS010000333.1:11729-17698 GCF_963878295.1 Aeromonas sp. HMWF014
TGCGAAAGTCCAGGCGATGGTCTGGACCGCCCGCTTCGATCAGCAGCACGCTGACGTCCGCGTCTTCGGTCAGGCGGGCGGCCAATACATTACCAGCTGAGCCGGCACCGATGATGATGTAATCGAATTCTTGGGGCATAGAAGCTCCTGTAGCCGGATGCACTCCGGAGAAAATGCGATGACGGTTCCCGGATGGCATCCGGGCTACGGGGCGGAGATCACTGTGTAGGGCGAATGACGCTGTTTCCCGCCTATGACAGGGCTTTAGAACACCGAGGTGTAGCCGCCCATTTCCAGCTGCACCGATTTGATCCGCGTGTAGTGCGCCAGCGTGGTCAAACCGTTTTCGCGACCAACGCCGGATTGCTTGTAACCGCCCACCGGCATTTCCGCTGGCGATTCTCCCCAGGTGTTGATCCAGCAAATACCGGCTTCCAGCTTGTGGATTACCCGGTGCGCGCGGTTCAGGTCGCGGGTGACCACGCCAGCGGCCAGGCCGTATTCGGTGGCGTTGGCGCGGCGGATGACTTCTTCTTCCGTGTCGTAAACCAGAATGCTCATCACCGGGCCGAAGATCTCTTCACGCACTATGGTCATGTCGTCCTTGCAGTCGGTGAATACCGTGGGGGCCACGTAGGCACCGTTGGCGTATTCGCCCTCGGTCACGCGCTGGCCACCGATCAGCAGGCGGGCACCTTCGCGGCGGCCTTTTTCGATGTAGCCGAGCACGCTGTCCATGTGCGCGAAGCTGACCAGCGGACCGAAGTTGGTGGCGTCATCTTGCGGGTTGCCCAGGCGAATACGTTTGACCCGCTCCAACACCTTGGCTTCGAAGCTCGCCTGCAGCCTGCGTGGCACAAACACACGGGTACCGTTAGTACAGACCTGCCCGGAGCTATAGAAATTAGCCATCACTGCGATATCAGCGGCACGGTCGAGGTCGGCGTCTTCGAAGATGATCAGTGGCGATTTGCCTCCCAGCTCCATTGTCACATCCTTGAGTGATGAACTGGAGGCGCTTGCCATGACCTTTTTGCCGGTCACAGTGCCGCCGGTGAAGGATATCTTTGCGATGCCCGGATGCTCGGTCAGCCACTGACCGACTTCACGGCCGCTGCCGGTGAGCACGTTAAATACGCCATCCGGCAGGCCGGCGGCGGTGTAGATTTCTGCCAGTTTCAGCACACTGAGCGAGGTCACTTCGCTGGGTTTGAAGATCATCGCATTGCCGGCGGCCAAGGCCGGAGCGGATTTCCACAGAGCAATCTGGATCGGGTAGTTCCACGCGCCTATACCTGCGACCACGCCCAGCGGCTCACGGCGGGTGTAGACGAAGCTGGTATCGCGCAACGGGATCTGTTCACCTTCGATGGCGGGGATCAAACCGGCGTAGTACTCCAATACGTCCGCACCGGTGACGATATCGACATAGCGCGTTTCCGAGAGCGGCTTGCCGGTGTCGAGGGTTTCCAGCTCGGCGAGTTCATCGTTGCGCTCGCGCAGAATGTCCACGGCCTTGCGCAGGATGCGTGAGCGTTGCATGGCCGTCATCGCCGCCCAGACCTTTTGCCCTTCGGTAGCGCTCGCTACGGCGCGCTCTACGTCCACCTGGTTGGCGCACTGCACTTTGGCCAGCACCTCCCCAGTGGCCGGATTGATGCTGTCAAAGGTCTCACCACTGCTGGCCGCCACATAACGACCTCCGATATAGAGCTGTTGTTCATTAAATCGGGGCACCTTCGAGTCCTTTTTTGTTGGTTTATGTGGTATCCGGCTACTGAAAATTGTTCGCACTGGATAGTAGTCCGGTCAGAGACTAGCTTATTTTTATTGAACATCCAAGTAACAATAAATTGACATTTATGCATCAAGTAATAAGCTCAGCGCCGTGACTCTCACTGCCATACATCGCCGTAGCCGTTAAGCTGGCTGCAAGAACCTGATCGCGAGTCTGCTGTGGTCTATGTCATTGATTCGCATCGTTTGAGACCCTTCGGTGCGTTCGTTTCCATTGCCTTGGAGCTCACCTCCACCATGACGACTGCCTCTCTCATCACAACAACACCTGAAAAAGTGCGCTTGAATCCGACCGTGTTTTACGGATCGACGGCGCTGATCCTGCTGTTGACCTTGGCGTTAATCGCCTTCCCCGATGCGGCCGGAGTTTGGCTGGGCAAAGCCCAAGTGTGGCTGTCACGCAGTTTTGGCTGGTATTACATGCTGGCGATTGGGGCTTATCTGTTATTTGTGCTGTACGTGGCCTGTTCGCGCTACGGCAACCTGCGCCTGGGGACTGACCACGAACGTCCAGAGTTCAGTTACGGGGCCTGGGCAGGAATGCTGTTCTCCTCGGGGATCGGTATTTCGTTGCTGTATTTCGCAGCATCAGAACCGATTGACCACCTCTACAACCCGCCCGAAGGCGAGCCAGGCACGACCTCGGCGGCGCGTCAGGCGCTGCAACTGACCTTTCTGCATTGGGGTTTACATGGCTGGGCGATCTACGCACTGGTCGGTCTTGCCGTGGGCTACTTTGCCTATCGCCACCAGCAACCGCTGGCCTTGCGCTCGGCGTTGTACCCGCTGTTCGGCGAGCGCCTGACCCGTGGCTGGGTCGGTAATGCCGTGGACTGCTTCGGCATTTTTGTCACCCTGCTGGGGCTGGTGACCAACCTTGGTATTGGCTCGCTGCAAGTGGCGTCTGGTTTTGAATACCTTTTTGGTATGTCCAACAGCCAGGGGGCGCTGCTTACGGTGATTCTGGTGATGAGTGCGGTAGCCACCCTGGCCGCCGTTTCCGGGGTGGAGAAGGGCATTCGCCGCTTGTCCAACCTCAACATCATTCTGTTTAGCAGTTTGCTGGTGTTCGTGTTGCTGGCCGGCGACACCTTGCATTTGCTCAACAGCCTGGTGCAAAACCTCGGTGACTACCTCAACGGTTTGGTACTGAAGACCTTTGACCTCTATGTGTACACCGGCCAGTCCGGCAAGAGTGAAGCGTGGATGGGCTTGTGGACCCTGTTCTACTGGGCGTGGTGGATTTCCTGGGCACCGTTTGTCGGCATGTTTATCGCGCGAATTTCCCGTGGTCGTACCGTGCGGGAATTGGTCTGCGGCGTATTACTGATCCCGCTGGGCTTCACCCTGGCCTGGCTGTCTATCTTCGGCAACAGCGCGCTGGAGCTGGTGATGAACCATAACGCCACCGATCTAGGCAAAGCTGCGCTGGAGCAGCCCGCCATGTCCATCTACCTGCTGCTGGAGCATTACCCCTGGTCCAAGGTGGTGATTGGCATGTCGATTTGCGTCGGCTTTGTGCTGTTCCTCACACCGGCGGACTCCGGCTCGGTGATGCTGGCCAACCTTTCACGCCAGGGGAGTGAACTGGACGAAGATGCCCCGTACTGGCTGCGGATCTTCTGGAGCATGGTCATCACTCTGGTGACCATTGGGTTGCTGTTCGCCGGTAATTTCACCGCCATGCAAACCGTGGTGGTGCTGGCGGGATTGCCCTTCTCGGTGGTGCTGCTGCTGTACATGTTCGCCCTGCTCAAGGCGATGAAGTCGGATTTGGCCGCCAGTGAGCAGCCAACGGCGCTGCCAGCCCTGCCGACATAAGGCTGCACCTGTCTCGGGTGGCGCAGTGTGCGTCACCCTGACTGCTTAGCCGGCTTTTTCCAGCTGCATGTCCAGGTAGTCATAGGCGATCTGCATCGCCTGGCGGGTGTCGAAGCTTTCGCCAGACAAGGCCCCGCGCAGCCACAACCCGTCAATCAGTGCGGCAAGTCCACGTGCTGCGGCGCGTGCCTGTGCCTGCGGCAACACCCGGCTGAACTGCCCGCAGAGATTGGAATAGAGGCGGTGATCATTAACCCGTTGCAAGCGGCGCAGTGTGGGTTGATGCATGCTGGTGGCCCAGAACGCCAGCCAAGTCTTCATCGCCGGTCCGTTGACTTGGCTGTCATCGAAGTTGCCTTCAATCATGGCCCGCAAATGCGCGCGCGGTTGATCTGGCGGTAGACTAGCGCGGCGTTCGCGCACGGCATTGCTTAGCGCCTGCATCAGGTGGCGCATGGTGGCGTCGAGTAACCCGTTCTTGTCGCGAAAGTAATGGCTGATGATGCCATTAGAGACTCCAGCAATCCGTGCGATGAAGGCAATGCTGGCATCGTTCATGCCGACTTGATCGACCGCTTCAAGGGTGGCAGCAATCAATTGTGATCGACGGATGGGTTGCATTCCGACCTTAGGCATCTGTTTCTCCGTCTATTGGGGGCCCAGTAATGCGCGCAGTCTAGGCCGGTTAAAATAATGTGGTCAATGTGCGCGTTAAAAACGCGCACCAAGGTAAGTAACCACCGAAAAGGTTGTGCTGGATAAGGTCACGCTTATCTGTGAGCTCGATGAGCTATGGGTCTATGTTGGCAACCAAAATAATCGACATTTTTTTATGTCTTTGATACTAAAAGAAAACGAGTTGTTACCTACACCTTAGGTCCGCGCAACGATGAAACATGCCGTCGATGGCTGAACCTGCTACCCCCTTCCTGCCTGGCGTTATCACCAGTAATGAGTGGGGAGGCTATGCCAGGGAAGTCCCGCGCGAGATAGACCTGACCGGGGAAATATTCACACCGCGTATCGAGCGTAACAACCTGACGCTCAGAGCGCGCATCAAGCACCATCAGGTGCTGCATCATACGTGAAGCCTGAGCACGCTCACAGCCTCCCAGCGCATGGCGGCGACGCCCACCGCCGCGTCTGCGTCACGGAAACCGCGCTCTTCCGCTCCCGCCTGCGCGCCGCACCAATAAAATTTTTTGCAAAAGTGGATTACCGCAACACCATAGGCCCAGACCGCGCCAGATAAAGGATCTGCGGCTTGGTGAGGATCTGAAAGGATCGAAAGCAATTGCAGGGTTTTACAGTTCGGACGGGCTCTGGATAACGAAGGTGAAAACGTAACTCATTGAATGTATTGGGATGGTCGTACTTTCCGTGGGAATTTTTATGATCGAGGGAGGATCGCGAAGAGCTTGTAGTGAGGCGGAAAGGCTATATATTTCAGCCGGTTAAGCCCAGACGGGAATGAATCGAGAACTGAAATATTGAAAAGGGCTCTGCGGCCTGGGTGCACTGGCCAGCCTGCGCCACGGAAAACAGATTTTCTATGAAATGTGTCCGGTCACGATGACCAGCTTGTAAGGAGGAATGGCGACACTGTCGCCTCGATCATCCAAACCACTGTCGCCACTTCATCGCCACTCGGTGATTACTGAGGGACAGAAAAACTTAAGGCCACCCGCTTGGGTGGCCTTAAGTCATTGAATTAGTTGATGGTGCCCGGGGTCGGACTCGAACCGACACGATTATTCATCGGCGGATTTTGAATCCGCTGCGTCTACCGATTTCGCCACCCGGGCAACTGCGAGGGATTATACGAATGGTGCGATGCCATGCAAGGGGTTTTTCTATTGAACACGCTCGTTTGCTCATTTATTCAACGCCTTGCCGATGCAGGGTCAGTTACATAGAATGCCCGCATCATATTAATGGAATAAGAACGATGGCCAAGCGTAAACCAGTCCAACCCGCATCCACCTCCCACACAGTCCCCCACTACCCTTCGGCAGGCCTGTTACGCCGACTCGGCGCCCTGCTCTATGACTATCTGGTAGTCATCTCCTTGCTGATCATCGCTGGCTTCATCGGGATGGGGGTGGCACACCTGCTGCTGGCAACCGGCGCGGCCACCCTTCCGGAAGGCAAAGATGCCTCCTGGCTGCTGACCAGCCCGATTTACAGTGCCTGGCTCGCCTTCATCATCTGTGGTTTTTACACTTGGTTCTGGACCCGTGCCGGTCAGACCGTCGGCATGCGCGCCTGGCGCCTGCGCATCCAGAATGCGGATGGCAGCAACATCCGCATCACCCAGGCCCTGATCCGGCTGGCGACGGCAGCATTCGGCC
>NZ_CAWNYS010000334.1:0-1718 GCF_963878295.1 Aeromonas sp. HMWF014
CCTGGGTCAGGATCCCGAACAGGGAGCCCAGGTTGGTGTCCAGAATCGCCTGGATGTTGTCACCAAACACAAAGTTCCAGTTGCCCGTGGTGACCTGGATATCGGCCCCCTGCCCGGCAACTGCGAAGTTGAACGCCAGCTTCTCGTTGGCCTGGCGCAGCTTGTCCGCCCGGCTCAGAGGTCCCTGTTCGCCCTGACCACCGCCAGAAATGCGCTTGTTGAACGCCTTGTTGAGGGTCGCCTCCAGATCGCTCTTGAGGCCGCGACTGCTGCGCTCATGGTCGCTGTCCAGAGCCGTGAGCGAGCCGTACTTGACGCTGCTGGTCTGATCCAGCCCGGCCATGTCCGCCACGAACTTGTCGGCCCCGGCCAGGGTCCACTGCTCCCACTGGCTGGCAACCCAGTCCGGCTGAGAGCCGTCACCGGCAATCTGCTGCAGGGCACCGGCGATGCGGGCCGCCCCGCCAAAGGGGTTGACCATGGGCGGCGTGGGGATGGATTTCTCCAGCATCACGATGAGATCGTTGCTGCGCCCCAGGTTGAAGCTGACGTTGCGTTGACCCACGAACAGCTGGGCCCCCTCCAGCGCCCGGTAACCGGCGATGTCCAGGCTGTGTTTGCTGTCGCCATCCCCGATGTGCACCATGACGTTGTTGTCGCCGAAGGCCAGTGACTTCATGCCACCCGTACCCACTTTGACACCCAGGTTGCTGGTGCCCCAGTTGATGGCGGTGAACTCGCCATCCCCCACGTTGACCTGAATGTTGCCGGAGTAACTGACGGCATGGTCGGGCCTTTCCGCAGCAGGCTCAGGCTGATGCTGTTTTTCGGGGGCGACGAAGGTTTCGTCGTTGTCGGCGATGGCACCGCGGGCGCGACGCTCGCCGTCACCCCGGCCCACCTTGGCCAGATCGATATCCCCTTCGGCCACGCCGCCGCGCACCAGCTCGGTGTGCGCAACAGGCTCGCCGGCTTCGTTAAGGGTCAGCACCACCTTGTTGCCAGCCACCTTGCGGGCCCAGACATCATCTTCACCACGGGTGTGCTTGCGACCAGCCAGATCGACCGCCACCTCACTGCTGCGGGCCGATACCTGGGCGCTTATCCCCTCATTTTTCAATGCCTTGATGAAGCGACTCGCAAAGCCGGTCTGCTGATCGTCGCTCACCAGGGAGCACCCCACCAGACTGACGTAGCTCGGCTTGCTCGCCACCCCCGCCTCTTGCAGGCGATCGCCGAACCGGCGCAGACGCCCGGCCAGCTCATCGGCACTGTAACCACTGAGTCGGCTGTTGTTCTGCTCGTCACCGTCGCGACCGTGACCCACCACCTGCCAGCGAATATTGCCAGCCAGCTGCGCAGGATCGCCATACACCAGCCGATAGTTGCCATCCGCATCCAACTGCATCACCACGCTGTGGTCGGGGTGCTTGCCCGCCAGACTGGCCGCCGCTTTGGCGGCAACCGGATCATCTTCGGTCTGAATGATGATCTGGCCATCGAAGCGGGTCTCCCCCCCCTGGCGGCCCGGTGTCACCTCAAGCGGCTGCCACTGGGTAACCTGCTGGTTGCGTACCGGCTGATCCGCACCGTCCAGGCCCGCCACCGGCGTCCATTTCCTGACGACATCGCCGTACTCGACCCGCTGGCGGGTGTCATCCTCCTGCAGGTGCAAGCGGTTATCTGCATCCACCTTCAGGGCGGGCAACCCCAGACGG
>NZ_CAWNYS010000335.1:0-1164 GCF_963878295.1 Aeromonas sp. HMWF014
CATCATCACCCCGGGCTACGGCATGGCGGTGGCACAGGCCCAGTACCCGGTGGCCGAGATCACCCAGAAGCTGCGTGATCGCGGCGTCAAGGTGCGCTTCGGTATCCATCCGGTTGCCGGTCGTCTGCCTGGCCACATGAACGTGCTGCTGGCGGAAGCGAAAGTCCCTTACGATATCGTGCTGGAAATGGACGAGATCAACGACGACTTCAACGATACCGATGTGGTATTGGTGATCGGTGCCAACGACACAGTCAACCCGGCCGCCATGGAAGATCCGGGCAGCCCCATCGCCGGCATGCCGGTGCTGGAAGTGTGGAAGGCGCAGAACGTCATCGGCTTCAAGCGTTCCATGAACACTGGTTATGCCGGTGTCCAGAACCCGCTGTTCTTCAAAGAGAATACCCAGATGCTGTTTGGCGATGCCAAGGCCAGCGTCGAGGCGATCCTGAAAGCGTTGTAAGCGTTTGTCAGGTATGAAACGAGGAGGCTTCGGCCTCCTTTTTTCATACTTACTTTTTGGTTTATCCTCAGCCACTGCATGGATGGAGATCCCTCGCTCTCAAGGCCTTCAAGCAGGCTCCCGAGTACCAGGCCTGTTGATCCGTTACGGGCTCTGAACAGGGGCGTTCAGGTTCCGTGTGGTGAGCCAGATGACCCATTCAGACCTGCCGTTGCATGCCAGTTCACAAACGGTGGCACTTTGCCGCCAGTTGGGCATAATGCCTGCGAACAAGCGATACGGCTCAACTTTATTTGAGTCCAATGGCTTTAGCGTTACCCCAAGTTGACCGGATGACTCCTATGATGCAGGCCACTCCATTACGCCAAGCTCGTGTGCTGACCGATGAAGAGCACCACCTGATCGCCAGCTTCGAACCTGCCGTGGAGGCGCTCTCTGCCCTGTTTGGCCCGGGTTGTGAAGTGGTGCTGCATGCCTTCGACAGCCTGCATGCCTCCGTCATCAAGATCGCCAACGGCCATCTCACCGGGCGGGAGGAGGGGGCAGCTGTCACCGACGTCGCCTTCAACAAGCTGCAGAGTGCGGCGGGCAGTCAGTGGAGCAGTTACTTCTCCCGTACTCGTGGGGGGGCGCTGCTCAAGTCCTCCTCCATCACCATCAGCAACAGAGAGGGCAACCCCATCGGCATGCTGTGCGTGAAC
>NZ_CAWNYS010000336.1:0-3601 GCF_963878295.1 Aeromonas sp. HMWF014
CGGGGTGAAGAAGCTGGCCAACGTCATGTTGGACAAGCCGCAGATCATCAGCGTCAACAAGCAGAACTCCACCGCTGACACTGTCACCCACACCGTCTATCCGGTGGAGCAGAAGCGCAAGCGCGAGCTGCTCTCCGAGCTCATCGGCAAGCAGAACTGGCCGCAGGTGCTGGTGTTTGCCAGTACCCGTGAAAGCTGCGACGAGCTGGTGGCCGAGCTGAACCTGGATGGCATCAAGTCCGCCGTGGTGCATGGCGACAAGGCCCAGGGCAGCCGTCGCCGCGCCTTGCGTGAATTCACGGAAGGCAAGGTGCGGGTGCTGGTCGCCACTGAAGTGGCCGCCCGTGGTCTGGATATCCCGGATCTGCAGTACGTGGTCAACTATGATCTGCCGTTCCTGGCCGAAGACTATGTGCACCGCATCGGTCGTACCGGCCGCGCCGGCAAGAGCGGTATGGCCATCTCCTTCGTCAGCCGCGAAGAAGAGCGCACCCTGCTCGAGATCGAGGCGCTGATCGGCCAGAAGATCCGCCGTGTCATGGTGCCGGGCTACCAGGTGGGCAACCGTGACGAGCTGATCAAGCAGTTGCAGGAGCGTCGTCGCTTCGGCAAGCGCCCCCAGCGCGATGACAATGCCGCCGCCCAGGCCATGGCCGAAGCCAAGCTGCAGGGCCAGCGCCTCAAGCGTCTGGCGGCAATGAAGAAGCCGCGCCAGCCGAAATAAGCGCGCCCAACCCCGCCCGGGCCTTCCCCTTGTCAGGGCAGGCCGGACGGGGCGATTTTGTCTATAAAGGCGCCACTGGCGCCTTTATGCTGTTGATGACCCGGCCTCTGGCCCGCCCGTCTCTCTGAGGACTCGTGATGACACCTCCCAACTACAATCAGGCCTTGCTCGACATGGCCACCCAGAGCCTTGCCGAGCTGGCGCGTACCGCCGAGCAGAAGGCGGGCAAGCGCACCCCGGCTCAGGAGAGCCATTTTCTCTGCACCTGGATGGCGGACTCCCTCAAGGAGAAGCGCTTCTCCCGGTTGGTGATGGAGGATCTGAAAGGCTGGATCCAGCAGGGCCGCACCCTGGGGGCTGGCGCCGATCTCAAGGGCTTGCTGGAGCGTATCGCCTTCCAGTACGCCCGTGTGCAGGCGGACTCCCAACAGCTCGGCACCAAGTTGGCCACCATGCTGGCCGAGCTGGAAAGCGCGGGTTGGTTAGTGTTTACCGACAGCGAGGTGAGCGCCAAGCTGCGCCTGCAGGGGCAGGGCCAATCCAGCCTGGTGATCTCCAGCCGCGAATATGGCGAGCACCTGGTCCAGGGGGAGTTGATCAAGCCGCTGACCCTCTATGCGCGCTGTGATGAAACCCAACTGGCCGAGGCTGCCTTTCGTCACGGCCTGCTGCTGAGCCAGGGCAACAAGAAGACCACGCTGGTCAAGCACCACAAGGCGTATTGTCTGGTGCCGGCCAACCTGCAGCCCGCGCTGGCGCTGCTGGCCGAGGCGAAAGCCTGACGGCGAGCTCCTTCCCCGGTTGTTCCCAACCCCCGGCCAGATGCTGATCAACACGGGTGACTAGCCCATCAGCCGGCTCAAGTGGCTACTGCCCATGTTGGGGCCGGGCCAGCAGAGCCAGGCGGATGTGGGTCTGGCTCAGGTCTACGATCTGTCGCGCCCTGGCCTTTATCACCTCGGTATCACACCCAGTCCTTGACCCTGAGGGTTGCGCCGCGTTGCCTGGCCAGCAGCTGCGCCCTGGGCGTGCTTGTCACGCCTTGCCGCTGCTCGCATCCAGCAGCCCCACTGCGCGGGCCGCCACCGCCAGATAACGAGGCGAGGTTTCCCGTTCCCGCCAGCAGCAGTGCACCAGCTTGATCACATGATCGTCCAGGCTAGCCAGTGCCCGCGGCAACACCCTCTCCCAATCCAGCCCAGTGGTGTCTGGCCAGCGTTGAGATCGTAACGCGGGCGCCCCGACCGTGATATAAGCGGCCGCCACCGCCTGCCACATCAGGGTTTGCCACGGCGCTTGCCACTCGCCGGGCAACTGCTGCTCGACCAAGATGGCTGCCCGGCTGCCGGTCACCATGTGCAGCACGGTGAAATTGCCGGTCTGCCAATAGAGCTTCAGGGCGATATCGGCCAGCTGGGCCAATACCGCCGACGACTCGACGACTCGACGAGTGAGCGTGGCAGTGTGCCCGGCCAGCGCGGCGCCTCTGCCACCTGCTGCAATCGTTCTGTGATCCACTCTCCCTGCCAGCTCGCGCCTTCCCACTGTTCAGATACCCCGGCCAGCAGGCTGGCGACATCCCGGCTGGGCGCGGCCTCTCCGGCGGGCAGTATCAGGGAGTGGCACTGCCAGGCGGCCAGCGCCGAGGCCTGCTCACCCACATGGCCATTTTCCAGGGCGCAGGCGAAGCGGATAAGGGGATGAAAGGCCCCTCCCGCAGGGGAAAGCCGGCGTGTCAGCAGGGTTTCCAAGGTGGGCTGCCAGCCTTGGGTGGCAAGCCGCGTTGTCAGTTGCTGACGCAGCCTGACGAAGCTGATTTCATCCTCCCCCTGACCTATTTCCCCGCTCGGCAGCGCATGGGTTGCCTGCCAATGATCGAAGAAGTGTTGCAGCTGACGGGAGCGGGCTCCCATCTCGTGCAGGGCATGCAGCGCCATCGGGCAGTGGTTGGTGGTACCCCGGCCATTGAGGGCAAAAGCACGGTTGGCGTCGAGCAGGCGATGAAGATAGTGCATAATCCATTTGACTCCTTTCGTTGGGGGAGAGAGGATTGTGCAAGTTAAAGCTAACTTGAGGTCAAGGATGGATGCGGATCGCAAGTGGTTAGCCATAGGTCAGATAGCCAGGCGCTCCGGCGTCAACGCCAGTGCCTTGCGTTTTTACGAGCAGAAGGGGCTGCTTCGCAGCGTGCGCAGCGATGGGGGTCAACGTCTCTATCCGCAGGATGCGCTGCGCCGGATCGCCTTCATTCGGGTGGCGCAGGGGATGGGGTTGAGCCTTGGCGACATTGCCGATGCCCTCGCCGGTTTACCCGATGGTCGCACACCGGATCGCCGCGACTGGGAGCAAATCGCCAGCCAGTGGCAAGGGCTGCTCGATCAGCGTATCGAGGCCCTGCAGCAGCTCAAGGGCAAGCTCACCTCCTGCATAGGCTGCGGTTGCCTGTCGCTCGAGCACTGCGCCCTTTATAACCCGGATGATCAGGCAGCAAGACAGGGTGCCGGTCCCCGCTATCTGCTGGGGGAGACGCCGCCGTCCGACGCGTGATCAGAAACATGATGAACATGAGTGTCGACCCAACCATGCCATGCACAGGGCCGACTCGTTTAACCGTGAAGGAGGATACATGGCACTGGAACAGCTTAAACGGGAGCTGGAGCAGTTTGGCGCATACAACGACAGCCAGCAGCAGACCCGTGGCAGCAAGATGCTCAACATCACCCGCGATACCGGCGAATTGCTGGCGGTGCTGGTACAGACCAGGGGGGCCGACGCCGTGCTGGAGATAGGTACCTCCAATGGTTACTCCACCCTCTGGCTGGCCGAGGCGGTACGGAGGCTCGATGGCCGGGTCACGACCATAGAGCTGGATGAGGG
>NZ_CAWNYS010000337.1:0-1821 GCF_963878295.1 Aeromonas sp. HMWF014
GCCCAGATCACCAAGTAAAGGCTCTCATGGTTTGGTCCGGTGAAGGCTTCCTGTGTCGGTGTGACTGCCTCGATGCGCAGCGGGGTGGCGGGCAGACGGGCGTATTCGATGCGCCCGCTCCGGGTGTTGAACCAGGGCAGCGTGATGGCTGGCAACAGGTAGTCGCCTGGCGCTGTGGCCGTCAAGGCCTGACGCCACTGGCGCTCGAAGCGCAGCACTCCCTTGGCGAGAAAGCGCTCCTGCTGCTGTTCTCCATCCGGTCTTGCCGCCATTGCGGCGGGCAGGGGTGAGGGCCCGGTGAGCTTGGGCAGGGTGAGCCGGTTGCCATCGCCCCCTTCCATCACCAGCGTCAGGGTGCGGATCACCGGCTCTCCCACCCTGGCACCCGAGGCCGGGCTTAACTGCTGGCTCAGGGTCAACTGGCTGGCCACTGGTTGCTGCGGCGCCAGGTCGATTTTCACAAACAGGGTGTCCGCTCTGGCCGAGAGGGGGTCACTGGTGCCGTTATCCTGGGGCAGACGGCCCTGAAAACGCGGCGATACCAGCGGATGTAGCCCGGGCTCTCTGGCCTGCAGCAGCCAGTTGCGGGTCAGCCGGCCCGGTAGTCCCGACCCTGCCGGGGCCTGCCACTGATCCTCGCCCAGGCGGCGAATGGTGAAGGCGTCGCTGGCTGGCTCTGTGAGGTTGGGGGCCTCCATGTTGGCGGGCAACCAGAGGCTGAGCTGATAGATGAAGGGTTGGCCCGGATAAAGCGGCCCCTGATGCAGCACCCTGGCCTGCAGCTCTATGGGGGAGATGGCCTGGCTGGGTTGCGCTACCAGTGTGCCCGCCTGGCGGCGCAGCGGCAGGGGCAAGGCTGGAGTCTGCTCCTGCCCAAGTGATAGGGAGGGCACAACCTCGGGGCTCGCATCCAGGGTGTGCAGCGGGATCTGCCAGCGGGTCAGGCTGTGCACGGGAGTGGTGACCAGGCTCATGGTCACCTTGCCCACTGCAAACTGGCGCAGCAGGGGGGCGATGACGAGTTCGTTGCTCTGGCGCTCCCCGTCCGCCTCTATGATCAGCAGCCAGTCACGGCTGTCGGCCCCCGGCAACAGCTCTGCCCTTGGCGGCGCGGCCAGCGCAGGGGTTGAAAGCAGGCAGAGCAGCAGCCAGCAAGGCAGCAAACACAGCAGAGGATTGATTTTCACCAGGTGTCATCCCCTTTCAGTGCTCTATTCCAGGTGCCTTTCACCTCTTCCTTGAGCTGACGACGCTCGGCCTCCTTGCGCAGCCTCTGCTCCAGCAGCACCACAGGGGGGGCTGGCGGCAGCGGCGCGTCCGGGGTGGTGGCCTGCTCGGGGGCGTCGATGGGCTTGGGATCTTGCGCAGCCGGGCTGGCCTGGGGCGGCTGGGCTCGCAGCAGCGCGAGGTTATAGAGTGCATCCTGGTGGCCGGGCTCTAGCGCCAGCGCTGCCAGATAAGCTTGCTCGGCGGCGGCAAGCTCCCCGAGCTGTACCAGCGCATTGCCCCGGTTGTAGTGGGCGGTTGCACTGTTGGCACGGGTGTAGGCGGCGACGGCCCGGGCGTAGTCACCGGCTCTGTACCAGGCATTCCCCTGCCAGACGGGGTCCTGGAAGCGGCGAGCCGCTGCCAGATAGTGCCCCTGCTGGAACGCTTGCCAGGCCTGGCTCTCCTGCGTGGATAACGCGGAGGCTGGGCTGGCCTGCAAGGGAGGTGGACTGAAGAGGACAGTGCCTGCGGCCAGCAGAAGCAGCCAGAGCGTGCCGACGCGGGCCAGCAGGGCCAGGGGCAGCAGGGGCAGCAGCAACCAGGGGCCCAGAT
>NZ_CAWNYS010000338.1:0-5700 GCF_963878295.1 Aeromonas sp. HMWF014
CAGCTGGAAGGCTCCAAGGCCTTCACCAAGGATTTCCTGGCCCGTCACGCTATTCCGACCGCCGACTACCAGAACTTCACCGAGGTGGAGCCTGCGCTCGCCTACCTGCGCGAGAAGGGCGCGCCTATCGTCATCAAGGCCGATGGTCTGGCGGCGGGCAAGGGGGTGATTGTCGCCATGACGTTGCAGGAGGCAGAAGAGGCAGTACGCGACATGCTCTCCGGCAATGCCTTTGGCGACGCGGGCTCGCGGGTGGTGATTGAAGAGTTTCTGGATGGCGAAGAGGCGAGTTTCATCGTCATGGTCGACGGCGAGCACGTGCTGCCCATGGCCACCAGTCAGGATCACAAACGGGTGGGTGACGGCGATACCGGCCTCAATACCGGTGGTATGGGCGCTTACTCCCCGGCGCCGGTAGTGACTGCTGACGTGCACAAGAAGGTCATGGAGCAGGTCATCATGCCGACCGTGCGTGGCATGGCGGCCGAAGGCAATGTCTACACCGGGTTCCTCTACGCCGGTCTGATGATCGATGGCGAAGGTAACCCCAAGGTGATCGAGTTCAACTGCCGCTTCGGCGACCCCGAGACCCAGCCTATCATGCTGCGGATGCAGTCCGATCTGGTGGAACTCTGCCTGGCGGCCTGCGAAGGCAAGCTGGATCAGAAAGAGGCCATCTATGATCCCCGCGCCGCCATCGGCGTAGTGATGGCGGCGGGTGGCTATCCCGGCGATTACAGTACCAATCACCCCATCAGCGGCTTGCCGGTGGATGAGGTGGCCGGTGAGAAGGTGTTCCATGCCGGTACCCGGCTGGAAGGGCATACCAGCCTGACACAGGGTGGCCGCGTGCTGTGCGCAACTGCCCTTGGCCATACCGTTGCCGACGCCCAGCGGCGGGCCTATCAGCTGGCGGCGCGCATCAAGTGGGATGGCGTCTTCTACCGCAAGGATATCGGCTGGCGCGCCATAGAGCGCGAGCAGGAGCAGTAATTTCCAACAGTCGCACACACATGTTCATCAGGGCCTGCGGGCCCTTTTTCACATGCCGCGACCAGTCACCTTGCCCTAGGGGGATCCCTCGCCATCTCCCTCACATTTCCCCCTCTCTCGTTACCATTTGTGACAAAAAACAGCAATTTTCACAAACAGTTCACGGTGGCTCATGGCATCATGCCAGTCATGAACACCAAATAAGGGTTCATAGGAAACCAACCAAAAATTGATAAGCATGTCGTTAAATAAGGAAATCCCATGTTGAAAACTGTTCGCCCCCTGTTGCTGCCCCTGATGTTTGGCCTGATGACCCTGCCCGCCATGGCCGGTGAGCTGGAACAGCCGATGAAAAAGATCGGCTTCAACTACAAGCAGGCTGTCAAAGCTGACGATGCAGCCGCCATGGAGAAGCACATCAACGAGATGAAGGCTCAGCTCGACGTTGCCAAGCTGAAGAACATGCCAACCGCCAAGAAAGAGAAGTTCCTGGAAGGCATGAACAAGGTACAGACCGAGCTGGATGCCAGCCTGGCAGCCCTCAAGGCGGGTGACGAGGCCAAGGCGCGCGAGCACCTGGCCAAGGTCAATGACCTGAAGAAGGAGTACCACAAATATGCCAAGCAAAAAGGCTGATCCCTTTCACTGGGATAGTCTGGTCCGCCTCACCCACTGGGGTGTGGCGGCTGCCTGTGTCGGCAATCTCTGGCTCAACGAAGCCGGTGAGGAGTGGCATGAATGGCTGGGGTATACCGCCATGACACTGATCGGCCTGCGCCTGGTGTGGGGGCTCTCTTTCGCCAAGGGCCATGCCCGGCTGCGAGCCCTGATCCCGAGCCGGGCAGACTTTCGCCAGCAGGCCGTGGCGTTGCATGAACGCACCCCGGCAACCCCCGGCCATCATGGCAGCGGCAAGCTGGCGGTATGGGCGCTCTGGCTGACCATACTGGCCACCGCAGGTAGCGGCTGGTTTCAGAACACCGAGCTGGGCTTTGAACTCGGGGCCGACGACTGGCACCTCTGGTGTACCTGGGCGCTGCAAGGGCTGATCGCGCTGCATCTGACTGCTCTCGCATTCACCTCCTGGCGCCAACGCAGCAATCTGGTGGCGCGCATGTTGCCTTCGGTACGCGGCAAGCGTGCGCAGCAAGCGCCAGCGAGTCAGGATCAACACTCCTGATATGTCAGACAGACCCGCGCCCCTGGCCGGGCCTGTCCCTTGTCGACTCCCCCCCTCCCGTCCTGGTCCCGCAGACACGCTTTTACCCTATTTCTATGCAGGAGCACCCATGAAACAGCTTGAGACCCTCAAGGCAGAGGGCAGGATAGAAGAGGCTCGCCAGCACGGCCTGCTGCAACTCATCGCGCATCCACGACATGCCGGGCTGCATTACGAAGTAGCCTGCCTGCACGATAACCTGGGACGAGAGGCACAGGCCATTCCACTCTACCAACAGGCTATCGCACTGGGGCTGACGGATGAGTCTCTGCGTGGCGCCTGGCTCGGCCTTGGCAGCGCTTATCGCACCACAGGGCAATACCCGGAGGCGCTAGCCGCCTTCGAGCAAGGACTGGCCCGTTTCCCAGATGCCAATGAGTTCAAGGTGTTTCGCGCTATGGTTTGTTACAACCTGGGGCGCAACAAGGAGGGGATGGAGAGCCTGCTGGCGGTACTGGCAGAGACGGCGACAGATCCGGCTCTGGCACCTTACCGACGCGCCATCGCCCTCTATGCCGCCGACCTGGATCGACGCTGGTAAATAGCCAGCAACAAAAAGGCCGCTCATCATGAGCGGCCTTTTTGCGAAATGTGGTGGCCCCTGCCCGACTTGAACGGGCGACCAATCGATTATGAGTCGACTGCTCTAACCAACTGAGCTAAGGGGCCAGATTGTTGGTTTTGCGGCGTGGATTATAGGAGATGTAGAGAAGCCAGTCTATAGGCAGATCAACCACTTGGCGACATTTTGTCCACTTTCCTGCCAATATTCCTGCCAACCGGCTCACGTCCCATAAAGTCCGGATAAAACAAAGCCCCGCATAGCGGGGCTTTTGAGACGACGGCTCTGGGCACATACCAGGGACTATTCGTCCAGGAAGCTGCGCAGCACTTCCGAACGGCTCGGGTGGCGCAATTTGCGCAGAGCCTTGGCTTCGATCTGACGAATACGCTCACGGGTGACGTCGAACTGCTTGCCCACTTCCTCAAGGGTATGGTCAGTGTTCATGTCGATCCCGAAACGCATCCGCAGCACCTTGGCTTCGCGGGCGGTCAGACCTGCCAGCACTTCGCGAGTCGCATTGCGCAGGCTTTCGCTGGTCGCGGCATCCGCCGGCAGAGCCAGGGTGGTATCTTCGATGAAGTCGCCCAAGTGAGAGTCTTCATCATCACCGATGGGCGTCTCCATGGAGATGGGCTCCTTGGCGATCTTCAATACCTTGCGGATCTTGTCTTCCGGCATGCCCATGCGCATGGCCAGCTCTTCCGGGTTCGGTTCGCGACCCATCTCCTGCAGCATCTGACGGGAGATACGGTTGAGCTTGTTGATAGTCTCGATCATGTGTACCGGGATACGGATGGTACGGGCCTGATCCGCGATGGAGCGGGTAATGGCCTGACGGATCCACCAGGTAGCGTAAGTCGAAAATTTGTAGCCACGACGGTATTCAAACTTGTCTACCGCCTTCATCAGACCGATGTTGCCCTCCTGGATAAGATCCAGGAATTGCAGACCACGGTTGGTGTACTTCTTGGCGATAGAGATAACCAGACGCAAGTTGGCCTCAACCATCTCTTTCTTCGCACGGCGGGCCTTGGCCTCACCTATGCTCATGCGGCGGTTGATATCCTTGATCTGGGCGATGGAGAGACCAGTCTCCTCTTCGATCTGCTGCAGCTTGCCGATGGAACGCAGCACGTCTTCATCCATCTCGACCAGACGGGGAGACCAGGCTTTGCCAGCCTGTTTCTGGTATTCAAACCAGGCCGTTTCACACTCGTTGTTGGTGAAGGCCGCGACGAAGGTTTTCTTCGGCATCTTGGCCTGCTCAACGCAGAGTTTCATGATGATGCGTTCCTGGACACGGACCCGCTCCATCATCCCACGCATGTTGTTGACCAGACGATCGAACTGCTTGGGCATCAGGCGGAATTGACGGAATACGTCGGCCAGCAAAGCAATCGCGGCCTGGGTATCTTCGTGCGCGCGGCCATTCTTCTGAATGGAGAGGCGCGTTACCTCATACTGGGCACGCAGCTCACCAAACTTCTCGCGAGCAACTTCCGGATCCGGACCACCGTCACCGTCGTCGTCCGAGCTTTCGCCGTCGTCGTCTTCATCTTCGTCTTCATCTTCATCTTCGTCGGCCAGATCGGCTTCGCCGAGTTCAGAACCAATGTGAGTCGCGGTCGGCGCGACGTCATCGGTTTCGTTAGGATCGATGAAACCCGAGATGATGTCGGACAGGCGCAGCTGTTCAGCTTCGTATTTATCATACTGCTCAAGCAGATAGGTAATCGCTTCCGGGTACTCGGCAACGGAGCTTTGCACCTGGTTGATACCGTCTTCGATCCGCTTGGCGATGTCGATTTCGCCTTCGCGGGTCAGCAGTTCGACGGTACCCATTTCCCGCATATACATGCGGACGGGATCGGTCGTACGACCAATCTCAGATTCAACAGATGCCAGTGCCTGGGCAGCTGCTTCGGCAGCGTCCTCATCGGCGGTACCACCTTCAGCCATGATAAGGTCATCAGCATCCGGGGCGTTTTCAACCACCTGAATACCCATATCGTTGATCATCTGGATGATGTCTTCGATCTGGTCAGAGTCGACAATGTCTTGCGGGAGGTGATCGTTCACCTCGGCATAGGTCAGGTAGCCCTGTTCTTTACCTTTGGCAACGAGGAGTTTAAGCTGAGACTGCGGGGTTTGCTCCATAGAACTCATCCGGTTGGTGATGCTAGGTTGCGCGTACAGTGCGCTGCTGCGCAAATAGCCAATTCTAATAGAAAACCGCCAGACATGCTATGTCTGGTTGCGGCGTCGGTCATGAGAAACCCCTGCCCGCAGTATTGTCGGGGCCAGGCGGTTATAAAATTTTTGCTTTTAATCCCGTCGATTCGGGCAACGGTATTCATATTGGGACTAATCACTCAGATATCAAGCCCCACTCTCATTTCTTTTCTCAATCTGTACCTCTCTGATCAGCATCATCAGCTCTTGCGTTTCCTCAGAGCTTAGCCCTTCCTGAGCCACCTTGGCCTGCAATTCTTCAATTCGTTGCTTCAGAAACTGGTTGATGAAACCGACAAAGGTATCTTGCAGTTCTCCCAGAATATCCGGCTCCTGGTTGAGCTTGATCTCTTCAAACAAGTCGTGCATCGCCAGCTGGGCGAGGATCTCGCCCTCTTTGGTACCGCGCCAGTGCTCCAGCAAGATGCCCGTGGTAATCCCAGGCTGCGCCAGGATCTGCTGATGCAGCTGAAGCAAGAACTTGATTCCTTGTACCCGCAGCCCGGCCAGCTCAGGCATCGCCGGCAGCTCGGCCGTCACCACCGGGTACTGGATCATCAGAGCCAGTGCCCGACGCAGCGGCGTCAGCTTGGCAGCCTTGGGTTTGGTAAGCTCGGCCTTGGGCTGGCTATTGCGGGCGAACAGTTCGGCGATGCGCTGCTTGTTCTCACCCCAGCGCATCATGCTGGAG
>NZ_CAWNYS010000339.1:0-1900 GCF_963878295.1 Aeromonas sp. HMWF014
ACGCTCACCCGTCGCTTGCGCGGTCAACTCTGATGCTGGAGCACTTCATGGTTTTATTTCGTGTTTTTCGTTGTCTGCTCCTGCTGCCACTTTTGGTGCTGGCGGGTTGTGGCAGCAGCCTGGATGACTATCGCGGTCAGGGGCCGAGCTGGGATCTCGCCCGCTTCTTCAACGGCAAACTGGTGGCTCATGGCCTGGTGACCGACCGCAGCGGCGAAGTGACCAGTCGCTTTCGGGTCGAGATGCAAGGGCATTGGCAGGATGGCAAGGGTGAGCTGTTCGAGCAGTTCTATTTCGATGATGGCCGGCAACAGACCCGCACCTGGTTCCTGAGCAAAGGGGCAGATGGACACTGGCACGGCACGGCATCCGACGTAGTGGGGGAGGCGGTAGGTAAAACTCAGGGCTTTGCCTTCAACTGGCGCTACCAACTCGATCTGGCCCTGC
Organism: Aeromonas sp. HMWF014; assembly: GCF_963878295.1. Classification (NCBI taxonomy): domain Bacteria; kingdom Pseudomonadati; phylum Pseudomonadota; class Gammaproteobacteria; order Aeromonadales; family Aeromonadaceae; genus Aeromonas; species Aeromonas sp. HMWF014. Next base: position 448 of record NZ_CAWNYS010000339.1, read on the forward strand.
CGGACGGGGAGGTGGTGCGGGTGAGCTTCGATGACTGGATGTATCTGCTGGATGAAGATCGCTTGATCAATCGGGCCGATATCAGCAAGTTCGGCATTCATCTGGGCGAAGTGATCCTCTACATAGAGCGGCTCCCGGGGTGAGTCATACCAGATCATCCGGTGGGGGCACTTGGCGATAGTCGCGCGCTATTAATCACTTAGGCAGTAACTATTACCTTTTGAGTCTTAAGGGAGCTAATCTGGCTCAGTCGTCAAATCTGGAGGTGAAACATGAAAAGTCCGATTGGTCTTGATACCGTTCAATCACAAGCCCTGGCCGCCGAGCTGAACAAATTGCTGGCCAGTTACCAGATCCTCTACATGAACGTCCGTGGCTTCCACTGGAATATCCGCGGCAACCAGTTCTTCGAACTGCACCTGAAATTTGAAGAGATCTATAACGATCTGCTGCTGAAGGTTGACGCCTTGGCCGAGCGCATCCTCACTCTGGATGGTGTGCCCATGCACAGCTTCAGTGACTACCTGACAGTTTCTGCCATCCCGGAGAAGAAGGGGCTGCATGACGGTCGTGCCTGTGTCGAATCTCTGCTTGAGAGCTTCCGCGAGCTGCTGGTCGCCCAGCGCCGCATCTTGGGACAAGCCGCCGAGGCCGGTGACGAGGGGACGGCCTCCATCCTCTCTGACTATGTGCAGCAGCAGGAAAAACTGGTCTGGATGCTGCGCGCTTATCTGGCCTGACCCTTTGTTGCAGAGAGTTTTGTTGTAAACCTTTGTTGTAACCCAGCGTTGCCTCTTCTTTTATCCACCCGCTGCCGCCCTGTTTGGGCGGCTTTTTTGTTTTTGATCTGCATCACCAAAAACTTAATTGGCAAAATGAATGCCTATTAAGTTTTTGGTGAGGGGCATAGAATCGCCACAAAACAAGCAACTGAAATATCAAATTAGGAGAGGCATGATGTTTTGTGTGCAATGTGAACAGACAATTCGTACCCCGGCAGGCAATGGTTGTGCGTATGCACGAGGCATGTGCGGCAAGACGGCCGAAACCTCGGATCTGCAGGATGTGCTGATCTATGCGCTGCAGGGCCTCAGCGCCTGGGCGCTGGCCGCCCGCGAGCACGGTGTCATCGACAATGAGATCGATGCCTTCGTGCCCAAGGCCTTCTTCGCGACCCTCACCAACGTCAACTTCGATTCCGTCCGCATCGTTGCCTATGTCAATCAGGCGCTGGCTCATCGTCAGCAGCTGGCCGACCGTCTGGCTGCATTGGCGGTACAGGTCACCGGCTTGCCCGAGGCCGCCAGCTTCGAGCCGGGTGATGAGCTGCTTGCCCAGTTGGCCCATGCGCCGCAAACCGCAGTCAATCGCGGCAAGCGCGAGGTGCATGAAGACATCATGGGGCTGCGTCTGCTCTGCCTCTACGGCCTCAAGGGGGCCGCTGCCTACATGG
>NZ_CAWNYS010000339.1:1910-23462 GCF_963878295.1 Aeromonas sp. HMWF014
AAAGTGACGAGGTGGCCGCCGAATTCCACCGCATCATGAGCTGGCTCAGCACGGACCCGAGCGAAATGGGTCGGCTGTTCAACTGCGCCATGGAGATCGGTCAGCTCAACTTCAAAATCATGGAGATGCTGGATATCGGTGAAACCAGCGCCTTCGGCCACCCGGAACCGACTCAGGTCAGGGTCACTCCGATCCCCGGCAAGTGTATTCTGGTCTCCGGCCACGACATGATGGATCTCAAGCTGATCCTGGATCAGACCAAAGGGACCGGCATCCATGTCTACACCCACGGCGAGATGCTGCCGGCGCTGGCCTACCCCTTCTTCAAGCAGTACCCCCATCTAGTGGGCAATTACGGCTCCGCCTGGCAAAACCAGCAGAAGGAGTTTGCAAACTTCCCGGGCGCCGTGGTGATGACCTCCAACTGCATCATAGATCCCAACGTGGGCGACTATAGCGACCGCATCTTCACCCGCTCCATCGTCGGTTGGCCGGGCGTGACTCATCTGGAAGGTGATGATTTCTCCGCCGTGATCGCCAAGGCGCAAGCGCTGGAAGGCTTCAGGCACGTTGAGCTGGAGCACTTCATCACCATCGGCTTTGCCCGCAACGCCCTGATGCAGGCCGCACCCGCGGTGATCGAGAAGGTCAAAGCCGGGGAGATCAGCCATTTCTTTCTGGTGGGTGGCTGTGACGGCGACAAGGCCGAGCGCGCCTACTTTACCGAGTTTGCCAAGGCTGCGCCGCGCGACAGCCTGCTGCTCACGCTGGGTTGCGGCAAGTACAAGTTCAACAAGCTCGACTTTGGCGACATCGGTGGCATTCCCCGTCTGCTGGACGTGGGTCAGTGCAACGATGCCTACTCCGCCATCCAGCTGGCACTGGCGCTCTCCGAGGCGTTCGAGTGTGGCGTCAATGACCTGCCGTTAACCCTGGTGCTCTCCTGGTTCGAACAGAAGGCCATCGTCATTCTGCTCACCCTGCTGGCGCTTGGGGTGAAAGACATTCGCACCGGCCCGACCGCACCGGCCTTCCTGACTCCGGCCCTGCTCAAGGTGCTGGAGGAGCAGTTCGGCCTGAAAGGGACCACCACGGCTGAAGCAGATCTCGCCGAGATCCTGGCTGCCTGAATCCGGTGATACCGCAGGCCATGCCGGCCTGACCATCTCGGCAGGTTGTAAGCCTTTGGCGAGCCTGATGGCTCGCCTTTTTTTCAAAGACCCGTGTTGCAAAAGCATGTGTTCAAAATGAGGAGCCTTGTGATGACCTCCACCTCTCTCACCCTGCGCTGCATCGGTCGTCGCGCCGACACCCATGATGTGGTGAGCTGGCAGTTCGTGCCGGTTACTGCCGTCAGCGGCCATTTCTGGCTGACCTTCAAGAAGAGCGGCAAGAAGGTGAAGATACTGCCGGGGCAGACCCTGCTGGTGGCGCTGGCGAGACCATGATGGCCTCCTGCCGCGCCGGAGTGTATGGTGCCTGTCGCTGTACCACGACCGGCGAGATCCAGCGGCAGAGTCGGGTGACCCTGACTCCTCAGCATATTGAGCGCGGGGTGGCGCTGGCCTGCTCCTGCACCGCCAGGGGGGATGTCAGCCTCGACTATTGAGGGCTCCATGAGTATCTCGCCCTTTTCCCGTTGTGGCTGGGCGGGTACACTCAGCCGAGTTTCACCAGAACACGGGATAAAAAATGACAATATTGGTCACGGGCGGCGCCGGTTACATCGGCTCCCATACCCTGGTTGAGCTGCTCAATGCCGGGCAGCAGGTCGTGGTGCTGGACAACCTCTCCAACGCCTCCCCCGAGTCGCTAAAGCGGGTCGAACGGATCACCGGCAAGCCGGTCACCTTCGTCGAAGGCGATGTGCTGGACAGAGCCTGCCTGCAGCAGCTGTTTGCCGCCCACAAGATTGAATCCGTGATCCACTTCGCCGGTCTCAAGGCGGTGGGGGAGTCGAGCCAGATCCCGCTCACCTACTACCAGAACAACATCACAGGCACCCTGGTGCTGTGCGAGGAGATGGCGAAGGCGGGCGTGTTCCGGCTGGTGTTCAGCTCCTCCGCTACTGTGTATGGCGATCCGGCCTCTGTGCCGCTGCGGGAAGATTTTCCCACCAGCGCGACCAACCCCTATGGTCGTTCCAAGCTGATGGTGGAAGAGATACTGCGTGACGTGTCCAAATCCGATCCGCGCTGGGCCATCGTATTGCTGCGCTACTTCAATCCGGTTGGCGCCCACGAGAGCGGCCTCATCGGTGAAGATCCCAACGGTATCCCCAACAACCTGCTGCCGTATATCAGCCAGGTTGGCGTCGGCAAGCTCAAGGAGCTGGGGGTGTTTGGCAACGACTATCCGACCCCGGATGGCACTGGCGTGCGTGACTACATCCACGTGGTTGATCTCGCCCTCGGTCATCTCAAGGCGCTGGCCCGCATCGCTGCCGATAGCGGTGTGTTCACCTACAACCTGGGTACCGGCCAGGGCTATTCCGTGCTGCAGATGATCACTGCGTTCGAGGCGGCCAGCGGTCGCACCATTGCGTACCAGATCAAACCGCGTCGCCCCGGTGACATAGCCGAGTGTTGGGCCGAGCCGCACAAGGCTCGTGACGAGTTGGGCTGGCAGGCGGAGCGCGGGCTCGAGCAGATGATGATCGACACCTGGCGCTGGCAAAGCCAGAACCCGAACGGCTATGCTCCTACTGCGAAGCCGTGATCAAGGATCATGCGCTGCTCGGGATCCTCATTTATTCATATAAACTCCGGTCCCTTTCGCTGCTCTTCGCCTTGCTGACAGCTCCTCGCGACGGCCCATCAGGGCTGATGGGCTGAAGCCTGAATAGCAAAACGCCTCGGCATCGTAATGCCGGGGCGTTTTTTTATGTGCGAAGGGCTGGGTTACTGAATGCTCTTGCCCGCGCGCACATCCTTGATGAAGCCTTTCAGGCTTGCCAGATCGCGAGGGGCGCCACGCAATATCTGGTCGCCTATGATGAAGGCCGGTGTGCCTGAGATGCTCATGGCTTCGGCCAGCGCCCGGTTGGTGCCGAGGTTCTGATCTATGCTGCCATCCTTGATCTTGGCCTCGACCTTGCTCCAGTTCACCCCGGCCGCTTCTGCCAGCTGCTTCACCTGGGCCTCATCGGACAGCGGGCCCTGATGGGTGTACAGCTTCTCATGGAAGGCCTGGTATTTGTCAGGCTGACCCAGTTGTACCGCCAGCGCAGCACGGGCGGCGAAGTAGGAGGTCTCGCTCAGGATGGGGAACTGCTTGTAGATGTAGCGGATATCTTTGTCTTCACTCAGCAGTTGCTTGATCAGCGGATGGGCGCGCTTGCAGTAACCGCAGTTGTAATCGAAGAATTCGACCACGGTCAGGCTGCCCTTGGGATTCCCGCTCTCGGGATCTTTATTGGCATAGAGCTGCTTGGCATGCGCCTGGATCAGGCTCTTGTCGTTGGCCGCCTGCTGGCTCTCCTGCTTGGCGCGCAGGGCATTGGACATCTCGACCAGGATTTCCGGATTCTTGACCAGATAATCGCGCACTATTTGCTCGACATCGCTCTTGGTCAGCTCACTTGCCTGAACCGGCGCAGCAAGCAGGGTGGCGCCAGTCAGGGCGCAAAGCAGGGCATGTTTGATTCTCATAAGTCCATCTTGCTGGGAGTTTCGTGATGGCCACTATAGTGGGTGAGTCTATTTTCAAGTCAAGTTATCTGGTTAAAAAAGCGCTGATAATGCCCCGTTAGTCGACTTTATTCGTCATTTAGACCAATAAATCAGCAAACGCACCGCGAGGGGATTTACAAGCCGGATCGCCATGGGTAATATTCGCCGCACTGTCGCGGAGGGGTGGCAGAGCGGCTGAATGCACCGGTCTTGAAAACCGGCGATGGGCGACCATCCGTGGGTTCAAATCCCACCTCCTCCGCCATCTATATAGCCCAACTGGTTGATTCGGTTGGGCTTTTTTCTTGCCTGAAATTTGGGTATGCCATTAGGTGTTGGCTGTCTTACTCTTTGATAGCACTCCTTTGGACAGGTCATTGCGTTACTCCCCTCTATTTCCCCAAAGCAAGAGAGGGCGGCTGGCTGTAGAACTTCTAGTTCTGGAGTTCCTCACTGATTAGTCAAGTTATGGGGTGACATCGTGGCATCCATGCCACCGAATTTGGCGCGCCACTTGTAAAAGGTGGCGGAGCTGATGCCATGCTGGCGGCAGAGTTCCGGTACAGGTGAAGCTGATTCGGCCTGTTTGAGGATGGCGATGATTTGGGCATGGCTAAAGCGTGATGTTTTCATGTAGAACCTCCTGCAATCACAGTATGGGAAAATTCTACTTATGAGCACCCCGGATTTTCGGGGGATTACCGTGGGTCGTCGATATCCTGTCAAAAAATACTCGCCGAACACATCAAATAAATAAAAACAGGACCTTGAATGACATTTTAATTAATGTCTTTGTTTAAGGTCCTGTACATGATGTAACGCTAATTAAGATGCGGATTCATATAGTTTAGTAAAAGCTACTCCATTCTTGGAATAAACTTTTTTACCTCACTAATTAATTCATTTCTGTTTTTTATATTTATATCTTTAATTTGGTTGAGTGCCTCTGTTCTGCCTTTGTGAGTTATGTCTGATTTTTCAAGATGTGTTTTTACTACTGCATTTGATTCATTAACGATTTTGCCTACTGAAGATGCCGCCCAAGCGGCCTGGGCTACTATTATTGGTATAGTCGCTACAGGCATTAAAACCTTTGCCGCGGTCAGTACTGCATTACCTGCCAGACCAATAGACACGCCCACTGCCGCGGTGTCTTTGACCTCATCAATAATTATATTTTTAGTGTCCATTAACTCCTTGATCCCTTCTTTATCTACCGTAGTGACAGTACGGAACCCCTTAACAGCCTGGAAAATACGTGTGGGGATATTGTTTTGTGCGTCAGAAATTGATTCTTTTATTATGGGTTTAACGTCCAGTTGCGAGATGTTTCCTGTCTGAGAAAACTCGGCTAATGCAGTAATGTTTTCCTTCTGATTCTTGATGGATTCATGTGCAGGCAATTTACCTTGGCTAAGGTCACTAAGAACACCCCCCCTGCCAGAGAGATTTTTACTAATCTTTTCCATCAGGGAAAACTTGTTTTGTTTTTCCGTGTGTTTGACATTTAGAGCATGAATTCGATCATTTCCAAAAGAGGAAGATGATGTCTGTTCAACTGATTTTGGCGGTGCCGAATGTTTATAGACCTCATAACCCATAGTTGCAGCTGCCGCAGCACCTGAAGCAACTGCTTTCCACATCAGCCCCTGAACATCGAATCCTGATGACGGATTATTTTTAACCATTCTGAACAGGTTCAGCCCGTCCACTGTGCCCGCCGGGTCCGCGCTCAGCCACCGTCCCACCCACGGCTGATAATAGCGATACCCATAATAGTACAGCCCCGTCGCATCGCGTTCCTTGCCTGAGTACCGCACTGTCTTGTAGTTCGCTTCCACCGCGCTGCGGGCGGTCCACACTGCCGTACCACCGTACGGATAGTACTCCTCCATGCTGATGACGTTGCCAGTGCCATCCAACTCAAGCTGACTGCTGCCGATGAGGTTGTCGTAGCTGTAACGCATCTGGTCATTGTGTGTTTCTGCCGGCTTTCCACTCTCCCAGTGGAGTACCCGCACCTGCGCTCGGCCGGCTTCGCCCACGGTAATGACCTGCAGACTTTCGGTTTCCGTTTTACCGCTTTTCGTGCTGCGCAGCTCTAGCCCCGGCAGGTACATTGCCTGCTGCGTCTGCATGCTGGCATTCGTTTTCTGCACGCTAACCTTCAGGAGTCGCTGGCTGCCCGAGTCATAGCGGTAGCTTTCACGGTCATCCTCACTGCCATTACGTACAACTGGCGTTACCTTCAGCAGCTCGCTACGTGGTGTCCAGACCAGACTCAGCCCCGGCAATAGCTGCATCTGCTGGCCGCCTGGTGTGAACAGCGCGTCCACGTCTGAAGGATTTTCCGTCAGCGTGCTCAGCACACCCCTGTTGCTGCGGTTGCTGACCGTGATGTCCATGGTGTAACTGTTGTTGGTGGCCGGGGCGCTGTGGCGTATTTGCGTCAGGTTGCCAGATTCGTCGTAGGTGTACGTTCGGGTGTAGTTTGTGTATGTGGAGCTGTCAGTGGACAGGGGAACGGTAACAGGTGGTAAACCGCTGCCCTGCTGGCCGGCATTCGCCATCTCACGCCCGGTGGCGCTGACCAACTGGTATAGACTGTCGTAGGTATAAGTGTTTTCCGGCACCACTTTCTGGTTACGCCAGAAGCGTGCCTCTTCAGCATCGTTGCTGATTTTCAGTACGTTGCCCACCGGATCATACGTATAGCGCAGGTCCTGCAGCACCTTAGCTCCAGAGATATGCTCGGCAGGGCGCTCTGTTTTAATCCCAGTGAGGCGCTGCGTCTCAGCTTCATACGTGTATGTGGTGACCACGCCGTTACCGTGTACCTCACGCAACTTCTGCCCAGCGGCTGAATACGTCAGAGACTCCACGATAACTTTCTCTACACCATCTTTTTTCACCGTCAGCCAACTGCCCGACAGCAGGCCCGCCACGTCGTACGCCACCCGCTGCCTATTACCTTTTGCATCCGTGGTGGTCAGCACCGACCCGGTGGCGTCCGCAGTGGTCAGGGTGGTATATACCTCACCATTCAGCAGGTCATTCCAGGCGGACACATCTGCGCCCTGCCAATCGGCCACGACGTCGGGGCTATCCGCGTTCTTCAGCAGGCGGCGGGTGACAGATAGCGGCTCGCCGGTCAGTGCCACGCTGTCCATCTGGACCAGACCAGCGGTATCATAGTGACTGACGCATTGTCCGGCCAGGTTCATGACCTTCTCTGCATCAGTGTTGCCGGCATACACGAACCGCTCAGTAATCCGAGCGTCTTCATCGGTGACTTGCTCCGTGATGCTCAGCGGACGACCGGGTAGTGACGTTTCCTCATATTGCCAGGTTCGGGTCACGGCCTGACCGCTGTCCTGCGTGCCGTCATCCGCAGTGCGGATATTGCTGACCTCGATGAACGGCCGGCCAGCGGCATCGCTCAGGGCCAGAGTGGTCCCGTCATCGGCGCCCTGAGCACGAAGATTGGTTCCGTAAAGGTCTGTAAGGTAGCTGAAGTTCACCCGCCCGGTATCGTGTAGGCGTGGGTCAGCGCTCTTCGTTAGGAAGCCTCGGGCATCGAACTGGTGGCGGGTGACACGATCATCCGTTACGCGCGGCGAGCTAGGATGGCGGTGGTACGCAATGTCACGGACGGTCAGGCCACGGTTGTCGAGGACCGTAACCGTCGGGGTGTTGCTGTAAAGCGATGTGTTCATTATTTTTTCCCATAACGTCATGATAAAAACCGGCAGGTGAACTGCCGGTATCCGGTTCACTCTTTGTTGCCGTCCGTCACGAGGGTGTCATTTTCATCCTCACTAACCACGAACCAGGGGGTGAATTGCGCTCGACGTAGCCAGCCTTTAGCGGTAATGACCTGCCATTCTCTCCCCAGCGGATCGTAACAGTGGGTGTCTGCATGCAGGTCCCGACGCGCACTGTCATCACTGACATAACGCCAGTCATTGAGGAAATAGGGTTGATAGGTCCGTATAGGTTGCCCTTTATTGTCGTACTCAGTCCGCCCGGTAACCGCCCAGCGAAAGTTGGTCGCGTCATTCAATAGGCCCCCCATCTCGTCCACATTTAGACTGCCATCTTCATTGCGCTGCCATGCATTTCCGGCCTCATGACGTACCGCCATCTGTAGAACCCGACCAAATCCATCGCTAAACGTCACTTGTTGACGGATTTGTTGTTGTGAGTCGCAGTCGTACCGGTCAGTCACCAACGCCAATCCATGGGGAGGTAAACGTGACGTCTCGGCAAGCAAGCGACGTAGCGGTGTTGACAGGGCGCTTGGTCCATTTCGGATGCCAGCCAGTGCCCGTAGTCGGCCATCCTCGGTCAGAATTCGCTGAGTCAGGGCATCCGTGTGCGTCAACCCGGCGCGCGTTAACTGTATCTGACTGACCACGGGCATCCAGCTGTCTGGCACGTAAACCTGACAGCTGGCCACGGGGAGCGGCGCGGTCAGTTGCAGTGCCTGGTCTATATTTTCCGGCAGCGTAATGGGGAGTTGACTGTAGCCGATGTCTCGTCCTGCTTCTGTGCCCCAAAAGCGGCTTGAGGTCACTCTTCCCAAGGCATCCAATGTCAGAACACTGACGTTATCATTCACATCTGTGAGTTGGTTTGGTATCAGAAAACGGTAGTCATAATGGGCAGAGGTGGTGAGCCCAGCGGCATCCTGGTGTCCTGTCACCACACAGTGATGGAGGTCCCAAGTCAGGGTACTTGCCCCTGTCAAGGCCGTTTCACGAAAAGCCACAGGACGCCAGAAGTGCGCAGCCGAGTCATAAACAGTGTGACCTAGGCGAGCGGTCCATAGCAGAGACTCCCCGGGACGGGCAAACAGATAGTCAGACTGCTGATAGCCGGCCGCTGTCAGTTGGTCGGTGGTAATGCTGTCAGACAGGCTCAGCACGATATCTTCATCGAAGATGGCGATATCGGTAAAGGCGACCAGAGCCTGAGGCGTGGGACTTTCGGTGGTTGGGATCCCCTGAATGTCCTGATACCAGATCTGCTGTTGCCCAATAAACGCGTAAGGCTGCGAGTCTGCAATCAGACTGCCGCTGTCCTGCAGGCTTTCCAGCGTCACACCGGCAACAGGGAGGCGTGCGTCAGCGTATGTAAAGGCATCCCCGCGTGACCTGTCCGGTAAACCCAGTACCCGGATGCCGTTGTCTGTATCAATCTGGTGATGCCAGCTGTATTGCTGCAGCGTCAGCCGCAGCATCGCCTGCTGCTCATCGTAACTGCTGTCAAACAGGGTCGGCGGTATACTGTCCGGGTAAGGGCTGGTTGCTGGTTTGGCCCGCCGTGGGTAATTTACCGTCACCTGACGTAATGGCTGCCCATACGCATCACTGGCCAGTACGATAAGTTGTTGGCATTGTGGGTCATTGATGATGCGCTCATAAGCATATGTCCGGCTTTCGGCACTGGATGGCCAAGCCACCACAGATGGGCCATCCGTTTCAATCAGACGAACCTGCAGCCGATTTTCGGTAACCGTATAGGGCACGCTGGTTTGCGCACTCTCGTCCATCCCATATACTTCACTGCGCAGTAGCATCCCCTTCATGGCTCGGTTCAGCCAGAAAACCTCGTTATCTTCTGGCGTATAGACCGATTCCTCCTCCCCTTCCCCTATCGTTAGACGGGGAAAAAACGGTCCGAAAGCCTGCTCGTCAGCCTGCCAGTATTCATCTGGCAACTGCTTGTCGACAATAGAAAAGCCGGTCGAAAACCACTGGCGAGTCAATGTCGGCAGTGTCCGTCCTGCCCCAGTCCCCTGACTGGTCATCAATTCAGAGTCTTGTACCTCAACATATCCGAAGCCACGAAACTCCCGCTCCCGACTGTCCCAGACACCATGTCGGTAACGCGCTTCGCTGACCACTTTGTTACCCGTCACCTCATCCTGCCACTCACTGCGCCACAACAAGTGCAACGGCAACGGCTGGTAACTGGCCGGGGCCACATCTCCCTGAGATTGACGCAACGCCTTTTCATCCAACCAGAATTGGGCTGCACTGCGGTAATGCAGGTTGTGCTGAGCCCCCATGTTGTTGTTCATCACGTTTAGCAGCCAAGGCTTGGTGAGGGTCAGATGGCAGACCCAGTGCTGCGGTGTCGGGTGCGGACGGCTCAGCAGCAGACTCGCCACCCCCAGCCCTTGGATATCTGCAACCTGTAACTGGCAGGTTCGGTCATAGGCCACTCCGTCAGGGAACGTTACGCTAAACGGAGCCGCAAAGCGGTTACCGCTTTGATTCAAATAAATTTCCAGCCGGTCGGCATGCGCATAAATCAGATCCGTTGTTCCAGAACCATCAATATCAGCCAGATAGATCTGCTGTGGATTAAACGTGGTGGCTGGTTGACTGAAACCGTCAATGTCAATCGGAGCGCCAAACCGCCCTTGCCCCAAGTTAGGCCAGCATGTGACCCCATTTGAGCAAATTTGTACCAAATGGGGCTGCCCAGACCCCAGCGGATCGCCAAAGGCCACCAGCGTTTGCGGGTCAGCATCAGGAATAGGCAGTATCACCCCGGCAGATTGCAACACCGTTTGCGCCGGCTGCCAACCTGACCCCGTCCCGGCGTAAAGTCTAACGCTGCGGGGACCAATCATTACAACATCAACCCGCCCGTTTCCCAGCATGCCTGCTAACTTGGCACGAGGATGTCCATACTCCACCGGTAATGCCTGCAGAGGGGCAAAATGTTGCCATCCTCCCGACACAGTTTGGTCGTAGACCCCAGCGACACCAGAATGAGTGACCACCCACTGCGGTCGTCCCTCACCTCTAAGGTCGAGCAGCATGGCCCCCTGTTGCTGCGAAGGAATGGATGGTAATGGGGTTGCGGCTGCCCAGGTGATGGCCTCCTTGTCATCACTGCTCGACTGTCGCAGCGGAGCGCGGTACCACCAGGCACCCTGGTCCTGATACAACACGCCAGCCACCCCCTCTCCGTGCAAGTCAATCAGTTGATAAGGGTGTTGAGCATTCAGGTTTTGCAGGTCATGGCAGACTTGCCAATCGGGCTGTGCGGGGGGGGAGAATGTCTGCCAGCCAAACTCCAGCGGAGGCAGAGTCCGTAATGTGCCGTCTTCATCAGGCTCATAGGCTACCTGACGCGTAGCGGTAAGCAGACTGACGGTGGGCGTTTCTTCATATTCCAGCAGCAAGCGGTTGACCAGCGTGGGTGTTTCATCATCCAGAGCCTGACCAGCCAAGGTCTCCAGTCGATGGAACATCATGACCTGACGACACAGGCGGCGGGTGCGAACCTCAAAGCCATACTCATAGCGAGAAAAACTGTCCTGTCGACATAACCAGTCCCCCAAAGAGGCAAAGGGGGGTATATCAGACAGAGCCAAACTTCGCTCGCCATAGTCCAGTACCAGGCAGAACAGCCAGTCCTCTGCGGACAGGGCATTTGTCCTCAGCCCAGGAGGCTCGCGCCCTGCAGTCAGGTTGCCGTAGTACACTGCGGTGAGGTAGCGCTGCGCAAAAGCCGAAGGGTGGGCGCTGATCTCATTGGGCGTGCTGCCTGCTTCGTCTTCAGCCCGGTAACGGTAATAGCATTGCTCTCCGGTCACGGACACCGAAGACTCCAGCAGCCATTGTGCGGTTTGCTCGGGGTTCTCCGGGTTGGATAACCGGGCGTGAGGGTTTTTCCCCAGCAGGGCGATATGACCATCCGGGGCATACTGCACCCAAAAATCCTCGGTATTCCCCTCCCGCGAGGACCAGTATTCAAAACGACCAAAGTCTTGCTCGATTCGTGAGCGGTAGGTGGTGACAGCAAACTCCGCCCCCAGTGCAATGCCCAACAAGGTGTCACGGAAACGGGCACCTGCATCATGACTGACCTGCACCAGCACTTCACCGTCTGGCCCCACAAACTCATCACTGTCTTGGTAGGTGGGCACGCCCTCGCGGGTTCGGCGACTGATGCGTGGCAGGCTCAGGTCCCACCCCATGCCAAAAGCCCCATTACCTGCATGGCTACTGTAATGCAAGGCCAGCGTAGGGGCTTCCCCTCGGCCAGCAGAAATCGGCAGCGGAAGTGTCAATCCGGCCGCGCCGTCAGGGCCGATAGCACTCAAAGTACCGTTCAACCCCGTCAGGCTACCTCCCCCCTTGGGCAGCGTGGGTGCACCCTGACGCAGTTCATCTGAATTTTGCATAGCTAACTCCCGACAGACCGCCCGCAGGCGGTCTGTCTTATTCAAGTGGAAGGGGTTACGCCTTGTCGCGCAGGATGTAATGGATGTGGAAAATAATATCGCTCAAGTTCTCCACCGTGGCGTATTGGGCTGCAGGTGCCCCGTCTTTCTTGACGTTAAACAATGTCAGTGTCAGCGTGCCGGTGGTGGGGTCTGCCCCCTCAAACGGCAGGAGCTGACTGCCCTCGAAATTGGTGACAAACCGGCCCGAGTCATTCATGCCGTGAGACAAGGTGGCTATCTCATCGCCCAACTGCAGGGTGGCCTCGATGTCCTGGTAAGGGCCCAACAGTGTCGGCAAGGTCACCGCGATATTTTTAACGAATCGCGTTTTTGTGTGGTCGTCCATATTGTAAGACTTGTCCAGCCCCAACTCGGCTAGCGTCAGTTCGGCAATGAACATGCCATCCGTCAGCTTGAGCTCCACCCCGCGAGTGGGTGTATCCGGCTCATCGGCCAGTATTTGGCTGATGGTCATCCGCAGGCTGCCACTGGGCTCCTCGCGCTGGGCTGCAAGAGAGACCGTCCGGGTCGCCTCTAGTCCTTTGGCGCTGTTTTCCAGCCAGATATTGCTCAGTTTCTGCAGCTCCACATTCAGACCTTCGCCCGCCAGCAACCCCTGCCACAGGTCATCCCACACCGGGGTTCTGAACAGTTTGTCAGTCAACCCCTTGCCCAGCTCCTGCTCCAGAGCCGCCCGGGCCTGCAGGCAGACGGGGAGCGTCGCGTCATACTGTTGGTAATACAGGGCGGACAATCGACCCGCCAGCCAGTTATACAAGGCCTGCCCGGTAAAACGACTGACCTGCAGCTCGTATTGTTCCTGGGCGTTGGCCGCCTCCAGCTCGTTCAGTGCCATCTGTTTTTGTGCCATGACGATTTGCTGTTGCAAGCTGTCAATCTGTGCCGTCAGTTGTGCTTGCTCTTTCTCGGCACTATTGCGCTGCAACATCCATTCTTCCGCCCGACGCTGATAACCGGCGGTGATGTCGCTGATAGTGGCCGATTGATCCAGGGTATGGGCGAGGGTCTGGGTGACCTGCGTGGCTGCATGCAGTGGCGCACCAAAGTCGCCGCCGCCATTGGCCAAGCCAAAGGTATTTGGCACGGCACTGAGCGCCCCGCCGGCAATGGCGGTGCCTATCGATACCAGGTTACTGGCCATGCTGGTACTGCGTAGCGTCAGTGCGGTGATTTCACCCGCCGAGAGCCCGCCATTGAGCAGGTTGTCGTAATGGGTCTTATGCAGCGTGGCCGTCTCGTGACTGACCCTCAGGGCTTTAAGACTTGCGGTGAGGCTGTCAAGATTTTTCTGGGCCACCTCCTGCTGCTGGCCCAGCACCGATACCTGCTGTGTCTGCAGCAACAGGGTCATTCGCTCATTGTCCTGCCGCTCCAGGGCGTTTTGCAGCGAACTGCCAAACTGCATCAATTGAGAGACCGCCGAGCGGGCAAACTCGGAGAGCAAGGGGTAGCGCCAACCGGTGGCTACATGATTGCCTGGTGCAACCTCACCCTGAGGGCCATCCCCGCCGCTTTGCTGGCGATGCAATTCTGCCGGATCCATCGGTGTGGCATACAGCCGCAGGCTCAGGGGTTGGCCGTTCAGGCTCAGGTTGTGGCGCAGGTTATACAACCGCAATTCAAGCTTGTCCCAGTAGGCCAGCAGGGCGTTGTTATAGGGTGGCAGGAAGTGGCCGTCGCCCATGTCGTGAGCATCACCAGCTCGCAGCCACTGAACGAACGTCACGGGCTCGCCAGCGGTCAGCGGGGTGGTAATATTGCCAGCTTCCTCACTGAGTGTCGGAGCAGGCCAGCTGTTGGTCTGACGGATATCCGGACGGGGGCCCAATAACTGCTGGGCCTGCATATAGTACATTTTGGCTTCCGCCAGCGTATCGCGCTCTAACTGGCGATATAGCGTATCGCCACGGGTAATCAGCAGGTCAAGGGTGTGCAGGAAAATGGCCAGCTTGTAGTGCATCGGGTCAGCCATGGCAATCGCATCCGGGTCACTGCTGGGCAACAGTTCGCTGTCCCAGCCGGTGTCGTGCTGCAGCGGGTAACAGTTCCAGTAACGAGGTGCATCAGTATTATCCAGCAGCAAGCTTCCATCGACATCGCGATAGCCAGCGCTGTTGAAAATATATTTATACCAAGTATACGCCTCTTCAAAGCGCTGTTCGGTTTGCAAGCGGGTGGCGAACAGGAACGGGAGATGGAAGAAAATTTCCCACAGGCACAGTCCATACGGTCCGGTAAATGCATCACCACCTTTAATTGGATGTGGATAATTAGCTGAAGATTTGTAAAGCCATGTGCCTTCCTCTGCAATCATTTTTTGATTGTTGTAACTCAGGAAGCTTTCAATACCATTCTTCAGTAAACTGTTCAGTGAGACTGAGGGAGACGCGACAGTGAAAGCGGTATGGCCTGAATTTAAATTTAGCCAGACATTTAGATTGTCATCTACTTTGAAATTGCCGAACTGCCAAGTATTTGGCTGTGCATTTTCAAGAGACATAATTAACGGGTCGGAGTGTTCCACATAGTCATCGAACCTCCAACCGCCCAATGCATATATTTCGCCGCTATCGAATGGAATCGCTATTGACTTGGTTTCATGTTCACCTATGGTTAGGAGTCGCTCTTTTACTTTATAGTACGAACCATGATCTTCGAGGGTGAATACTGCCAGACCTAACATATATGTAGGGTTGTTAATTTTCGTCACGCTGACTGTCAGTGCCTTTCTCCTGTCGTCCCACTTAACAGTGCCGTTAACATCGTAATACCAATAACCGCTATTGCGTTCAATATTATAACTGCTGAATTCTACAGGAATAATAGGACCCCACCCATCTTTCGGGGCGGAAAGCCTAAGCTGAATCGCGTCTTCATACTGCTCCCATTGCCCCTCATGCCTCATGAGCCAACAGTGAGAGACTTCAACATCTTGAGCGGTGCCCCCTGAGGATTGGATTCTCTCCATTGCACTCCATAAGCAGAGCACGCCTTGAGGGCTATTCGTCATAACAACACTATCATTAATAGGGGATTTTATTGCTGCTGGCAGAGACTGCCAGCAACTCCAGTGGATGGGCTTGCTAAAATCATGGATAGACTTATCCAGCCAGACCTCACGCCAGTAGTATTGGCCATTATTCTGTCGGCCAGTAATGTATAGATGGGTTAGCTCCGAGTTCGCAATGCTGGCGCAAAGGTGTTTTATACTAGCTATCCTGTCAAAGTTACTGACGTAATTTAATAAAGCATTTTCCACCAAGTTGGCAGTCAGCTTTCCTCTGTTTACGCTATTCTCCGCCTCTTTGAATTGTGAGCTTTTATTGGTTCTTAATGTCGGGTTAATATAATTACCGGCATAAAAGCGCAGCTTCTCCTTGCCTGCCCAAGTGCTGTAACGTTTGTTATAGCGGTCCCAGTTAGCCAAAAATGCATCCTCGGCGAACCAAGATTGTGCGGTTGTGGCCAAATTTCCGTCATAACCTTCCATTGCCCGGTGAATGGCTAACTGCAGACTGTTAATGCCTTCAGACAATGGCGTGGTAATAACATGGTCGCTGATTTTGGTATCCAGCAGAAGGTATTCGTACAGGTCATTGGCGTTATTGATGTTGCCGCTACAGCCACTGAAATCATGGTTGGCGATATAATGGCTGACCAGTGCATCCCGGCGGGCTTCTTTCAACTGCTGAGTAAACAATGCGGAAGACATGGGGTTATCCTTCTAATATCAGTTTCAAGGTTAACGCTGGCTAATGCCGGCACTCAGGTTGCGGCTGACGGACTTAATCAGGTCGCATTTTTCGGCCTCTGGGGTGGGGTGCATCATGGTCTGCAGGTCACCAAGTGTCGCAGCTCCCACATTCAAGGCAACGCCGGTGCGTAACCAAGTCAGCAATTGCCAAAGCGAGGCGAAATCCTGCGGCCAGCCCGCGTAAAATAAGTGGGCCATCACCTGCTGTGTGGTGGTTTCATCCTGCTGGTGCATGGCGGCAATCAGACCATGTGCAGCCTCGGCGCACATGCCCTTTTCGTTGAGCTGCTCTAGCAGACGCAGAGCTTCATCACGGGATACCGTGACCTGGGTTTGCCAGGTTTTGAAGCGTGACAACAGCAACAACACCGCAAGTGATGGTGAGGGGGGCTGGCTCCAGTCGCCATGCAACTGAGTGGGGGTCTTTGTCAGCAATTGTAAATCCAGTTCCGTCAGCGATAGCCAGTGTGCAATCACCACCAGTTGACTGAGTTGCTGGGTCCAGGTGACCAGGGTTGTCTTTTGCTGCAATTGATCGATGGACGCGTTGCCATTGAATAGCGCCTGAATGGACTGCCAGTAGGCATCGACGGTAAACACATCTTCATCATCACCGCTGCGCAAGGCGGTTTGCCAGTCCAACAACCTGGCCATGACATTGGCCTTCAGGTTGAAACCACTGGCCAGTGTGCGATGCAATTGTTGCGCCAGGGCGGGATCCTCAGACGGTGGTTGATTTGAGCGCGGATGAACGCTGTTCATGATGGTCTGCAGGAAGGTGAACATTTCTGCTGTTGCCGTGGCGCTGTGTTGTTCACTGACCATCCCTTGTAACTGCACTAGATTAAGGCCGGTATCGTGCATCCAGGCCAGCACTTGCTCGGTACGGGCGATCAGAGTTGGGGCGTTGAGTGTGTCTGCTGCTCCCAGTTGGCGCAGCAAGCTATCCTGCCCTCCCGCCATTAATCGCCACAGTTGCTCTGCTTGGGCAAACGTCAGCCCCAGCATGCGAGGAATGGCACCAAAGCGGTAAAGCCTGCCAGCATTCCCCGGGGTGAGGGTGATAGAGTCTTGGGGGCCGCCAAAGCAATAGGCCGTAATTCGAGTAAATTCGTCACTGGTCACCCCGAGTGCCTGATAGCAGATGGCTGTGAGCTCTCCTGTTGTGGTGCTGACATGCTGGTTTAACGAAATAGAGCGATTGCCGTCCAGCGACGTGAAGCAGGTTTCGAAGAAGCTTTTTTCCTGACTCGGGGCATATGGGTTGATATCGCCGATAAAAGAGACAAAGGTATTGACGTCAATTCCGTAGCGCTGCTGCAAGCTGACGTAGGTCGCCAGCATATCGAGCACCGGTCTGTCCAACAGCGCCTTCAGCCCTCGAACGGGGTCGGCCGTACTGGCGCTGCGACTGGCATTGACTATCAGCCAATCCAGCATCTCGAACGAAAGTCCGGTCTGGTTCTTCAGGCGAATCAGTTTCCCAGCCCGCCCGGCCAGCTCTACGACCGTACTGTCCTGAAAGTTCAACGTCTCCCCATCGGACTGCACCCACAGGTAGTGGGGGGTATCTTTATTATTGATAGCCCCATTCAGATAGACGGCCCCATAACTTTGGACTGATGCATGGCTCGATGCGCCGAATTGCTTATAGCGGCTGGCGGGGGCATCGGCATTGCAAGTAAATGAGCGCTGAGCGGTCAGGCCAAGCAATTGATTAAACGTCAGCCCGGTTCTCTGACAATAGGTGCCAATATTGTTCAGCGTTGTTGCAAGGGCGGCTTCATTCTGCAACTTATTCAGACCATAGTGGGTGGTGACATTCTCCAAGGTCAAGTCTGCTTGCACCAGCAACTGAAAGCTGTTTGGAGTCAATTTGAGCGTGTTGCGAGTGGGCGGTGAGGGTTGCGTGTCTGCCCTTAGCGGAAATACCTCGGTGGTATCTTCCATCGGGGTACCATTGGCATCTTTGCAAAGAATAAAAGCCAGTGCCTCGCCTTCTGGCGCATCCAAGATCAGGGGATTTGCACCGTCCGTGGCTGGGGCTTCTGGCTCCCACCCAATGTAGCCTTGGGGGGTTTTGAGTTTGATGGCACCTGCGTCATGATGCGGCTCAATAGTCACCAGCAGATGGTGGCCAACGGACAACCCAGACCCGTTGAGATTATCCATCAAGGCATATCGTCCGGTCTGCCCGCTATTTTGACAGCTATCTCCCTTCAGAAAATTCGCCGTCAATGTGGTGCCTTCAACGGCAGTTTCGCCGCTTACCCCCAAATACAGCGTATTGCGGTTATGTTCTGGGACCCAGGTAAACCTTAATGGGACCGCCACCGACAAAGGCTGACCCAGCGTTAGATGCGCACTGTTCGTCGTGCCTGCTGTCGAAGGGCTGGAAAGGCATACAGCGGCATTCTGACCACTTTTCTTTGCCTTCAGATAAAATGTCTGGCCTTCATGCTGGCCTGCAATGACGCGAGGGGCTACAAAAAGGCGGGGTGATGCCATGGTGGCGAATGCCGCTCCCATGGCATCAGACAGTGTATCCCCCAAGCCATTCAAGGTGCGTCCCTGTGCGCTCAACGCGGCGTTGATTTGCATCAGGTTATCGTCATAAGGCAGGGTCATCGGATAGTAGGTATCCGCCAACGTCACCAGTCCGGCTTCCCCTCTCTGTAAAACCTCCAGCAGGATATCCAGTGCTGTCACCTGCTGGTTCATCGCGGCCTCGCTCAGAATAAGGCCTTTCAGGTCGGGGCGGCGTTGGTCAATGTGGAGCGCAGAATTGTTCTTATGCAGGGTCTTGGCAACCCTGTACAAAGCAGCCGCATAACGCCCCGGGGAAAAGAGGGATTGAATGGATGCGGCATCCGCATAGTCACTGCTGCGTGACAGCAGGTCAGAAAAGTCTCCATCCCCGGCAATATTGCGTTTCAGTGTTTCATGTAACGGTTGGGATGAGGTGGTCGAGAGCTTTTTCAAGCCGCCAATGACCGGCTCCTGACGCAGTTGCCAGGCACGATACAACGACCTGAGGTTTTCTGCCCGTTGCCGGGCTTCATGGTAGATGTGTTGTGACTCAATTTCCTGAACGTCGGGCAAGGACTGCACAAAAACCGCGCGCTCCTGACGAATAATATCAAAGACAGACTGATAGCCAGCGCGGTTTAACAACACAGCTGAAGCACCTGAAAAAAAGTTTTTTTCCGACATGATTGTTATCCTTGGTTAGTTGGTTAGGGAAAGTGTGAACAAGTGGATTTCGCCTTCATCATGAGTAACATGCCCACATTTTAAGAATCCATTTATGTACAGGGAATTAAGAAGAACTTCATTTAAGGCTCATTTCAAGGTCATGTTATTAATAGGTTTTTTGTTTTTAGATGGACATTGTTAGCCAAATTAACTGAGGCCTGTACCAGCCTCTCCATTATTCCGGTTCAGACAAGTAAGTCAGTGAATCGCGCCAATTCCCTAGACACCTTACAGCCTTAAAATGAGGTAATTATTGGAGGTGTTATGACCCGTCAGCGTTATCCAGAAACATTCAAAATCGAAGCGGTTAAACAAATCACCGAGCGCGGGTGCCCTGTGGCTGACGTTGCACGAGCCATCGGGGTATCCAGCTACAGTCTTTATGCCTGGTTCAAGCAGTACGGTAAGCCCGCTGAGCAGCGACACGAAGAGTCAGCCTTGCAAGCCGAGATCCGCCGTCTGAAAGCCGAACTGCGCCAAGTCACCGAGGAGCACAACATCTTAAAGGAGGGCGCCGGGGACGAAGCCAGCGAGTCAAGGAAAGGTACGCGTTCATAACCTCCCGACTCGACCGGTACAGTGTCGCTACCCTGTGCCAGACCCTGGGGGTTAACCGAAGTGGCTTCTACGCGTGACAGAAACAGCCCGTATCGCCACGACAGCAGGAGGACGAACGACTAACGGGGTTGGTCAAGCAATTCTGGCTGGAAAGTGGTGCTGTCTATGGTTATCGCAAGATCTATCGTGACCTTCGTGACTTGGGGGAAGTCTGCGGCAAGCACCGTGTGGCAAAATTCATGAGGCGAGAAGGGCTGCGTTCGCAAACCGGCTATCAGCGCCGTAAGGGGCATTATGGGGGTAAGGGCCCGCAGGCTGCTCCGAACATGCTGGCTCGTCAGTTTAAGGCCCCAGCCCCAAATATCTCCTGGGTGACCGACATTACCTACATCCGTACTCAAGAAGGGTGGCTGCATCTGGCTGTCGTGCTAGATCTGTTTTCTCGCCAGATCGTCGGCTGGGCAGCATGACGGCAGACTTGGCGGTTGATGCGTTATTGATGGTGGTTTGGCGATGCAAGCCAACGCAGCCGGTACTGGTGCGTTCGGATCAGGGCAGTCTGTTTACCGGTGGTGATGGCAGGACTTTCTGAAAGCCCACAACCTGAGTTGCAGTATGAGCCGACGTGGTAACTGCCACGACAATGCTGTCGCCGAGAGCTTCTTTCAGTTACTCAAACGGGAGCGGATAAAGCGCAGGATTTACCCGACAAGAGACGAAGCCCGCAGCGACGTATTTGATTATATCGAGATGTTTTACAACCCAATCAGGCGCCATGGTTCCAATGATGGGCTGTCGCCGGTCGAGTTTGAAAAGCAGTTCAATGTTCAACAACAGAGTGTCTAGAAGACCCGGGGAGATTCAGTCTTATGTACTGCGGACCTTAGAAGGTACTTTCATGCAGGTATATCTGAATTTGCAGGATAAACTGTGGGCAATCTCCGATTTTGTGACAGGTTCAAGTGTACAATCCGTTGACGCTTGTTAACATGCGGCATGTTTCCATGTTTGGCCACACGACCTTGTGCACGATCCTCATACCGTAGAAATGAATACAATGCATGCGCTTGATCTCATCGCCCAGTTCGAAACGGCCGCAGATCAGCGCACCATAGTGAGCCTGTTGCGTGAGCTGAGCGGTCGCATGGGGTTCGACTATTTTCGCCTTGCCCTGATCTTTCCCAGTACCATTCAGCGTCCGGACGTCATCATCTTCAACGGTTGTCCGCAATCCTGGGTGGATACCTACACGGCCAGCGGTTTCTTTGCTATTGATCCCATCGTCAAATGCGGCATGACCCAGAGCACCCCCATTCTGTGGGCTGATGTGGTACGCGATAACGAGAGTTGTGATGAACAGGGCCGGGAGCTGATGCAACTGGCCAGCGAGTTTGGCATTCGCGATGGCGTGACGTTTCCCTGGCACGGAGCCAACGGTCATGTGGGCCTGCTCTCCTTTATTACCAGCACACCTCTTACTAGGCAGCAGTGGCTCTCTGCGGTGCCTTTTCTCAGTTGGCTCTCCATGCATATTTTCGAGGCGGTAGCCCGGGTCTGTCTGGCCGGTCTGTCGCCCCAGGATGCGCTGAGTCTGCGGGAGCTGGAGGTGTGCAGATGGGCCGCGGAGGGAAAGCAGGTGAGCGATATTGCCCAGATATTGGGGATCACCCCTCGTACCGTGACATTCCACCTGAACAATGTGGTGAGCAAGCTGGGGGCCAGCAGCAAGAGTCAGGCCATCTCATGGGCTTTGAAGCAGGGGGTGGTCAGGTTGAACGTGGAGATGGCGCTGGTCGCCAATGTGGATGAGAAACAGTGATTTCATTGGCACTGAGCAAGTAGTTGTGCGATATGAAAAATATTAAATTTATAAAACAACGACTTACGGTGAAAGGGCCTATGGCGCACAACTTGTTGCGCGACATGAGTGAGGTTTGGTTGGGTTTTTTTATGTTAGATGCTGAAATGTAAGCATTAAAAAGATTGGCATGGTCGCTGCTAAGGGTTTGGTCGAGTGCTAGCTCATTTAACCCACCTATTTAGGA
>NZ_CAWNYS010000340.1:0-4309 GCF_963878295.1 Aeromonas sp. HMWF014
CTTCCAGGGTCATCTGGTACTGCTGCCAGGCCATGCCTTCGCTGTACTTGGCAGCCTGCCAGGCGGTCCAGGCTTCATCCCGTTTCTGCAACGGCATCACGCCATCCCGGTGCAGACTGGCAATGCGTTCATAGGTCTTGGCGCGCAGCAGGGCTGCCGCCCTCGCCTTTTGCCACTGATCCTTGGCTCCAGCGATCTGCTGGGCGCGCGCCCCCTTCTCCGCCTCCTCGGCCATGGCTCCGGCTGCAGCCTGTCCCGCCTTGGCCTGGCTCAGCTTGGCCTCGATCTCGGGACTGGCCAGAGTAAAGACCAGCTGACCCCGGGCCAGCTGGTCACCCTTCTTCACCAGCACCTCGTCGATGCGACCCGCCACCTTGGAGGAGACCGAATACTGCTGCGCCTCAACCTGCCCCTGCAAGCGCACCGGCTCGGGCTGATAGGCGAGCCAGAAACGCCAGCCCAGCCAGATCACCAGCAGGACCAGCACCAACGGCAGCAGCAGCGGCTTGACCTGGCTCATCGTCTTCTTGATGGGGGGATGACTCATGAATTCACCTCGACAAACGGGCGACCCTTGGCGGTCGAAACAGACATGGAAAATGGGACAAACAGGGCCGCGATCATGAATTTACCTCTATCGCCTGACCATGCTGGTATTGGCTGAAACTGTTCATCTGGCCCGAGAGCGCCAACAGGCGCGCCAGCGAGATCACATATTGATAGGCCGCCGCCGCGCGCTGGGTCTTGACCCCGGCCAGCTGGTGCTGGGCATCGACCACATCCAGCGAGGTGGATAGCCCCTGACCGAAGGCCTTATCCCGCAGCAACACGTTCTCCTCGGCCAGCGCCTGAGTGGAGGAGAGAGACTGGTACTCTTCCAGCCCCTGCGCCGCCTCGCGCCAGGTCTTCTCGACCAGCAGCTCCAGATCCTGGCGGGTCTTGGCTTGCAGCAGATTGACTTGCAGCTCCGCGCTCTTGGCCGCTTGTACCGTCTCGGAGCGGCCGTCGCGGCTCACCAGCGGCATGCTGACGCCCACCCCGACCAGCCAGTCCGGCGTGGTCTTGGAGACCAGCGAATCATCCTCATAGAGGTTGTAGTTACCAAACAGGAACAGCTCGGGGGCATATTTGCCTTTCTCCAGCGTAATCATGCCCTGAGCCTGCTCCTTCTTGGCAGCCAACAGCTTGAGGCCGGGATGCACCGCCAGGGTTTCCTCAACGAAGGCATCGAGTTGTGGCATGCTGTCGTTAATGAAGAGCCGGGTATTGGGTTCAGCCTGCTTGAGCTTGAGCATGTGGCCCAGTGCCAACTGGGCAATCTCCAGGCTGCGGCGGGACTTCTGAGTATCGATGCGTGCCCTGTCATAGGCCGACTGGGCCGACAGCCGCTCGACCTTGGCAATCTGCCCCTGAGCCTCCAGCTTTCTGGCATGATCCAGATGATGAGCCAGCCCATCCTCGATCTGCTGCTTGGTCTGCACCACCTGCGCCGCCAGTACCACACCGAAATAGGTCTGGGAGAGGCTCTCAAAGGTGGCTTGCTGTTTGAGCACCAGCAACTGCTGCGCCTCGCTCACCTGCGCCTGCCGGATATCCTGCGCGGCATCAATACGACCGCCGGTAAACAGCGGCCAGAGCATCTTGACCGAGCTGGTCACCACATTCTGCTTGGTCAGCGGAGTGACAAAATCATCCGGACTGAGGTGTACCCCCATGCTCCCAAGTATGTTGCTCAGACCTGCGCCCAGCTCCGGATGGCTGGCGATGGGGTTGAGATCCGTCATGTCCAGTTCCATCGGCTGATCGAGGTGGGTATAGCTGGCCCCCACGTCCACCTTGGGCAGATACATGGCCTTGGCAGCCTCACGCAACTGTTTCGCCCGATCCACACCAGCCTGTTCCGCCGCCAGTCCGTCATCCTGCTGGATGACCCGACTCCAGGCTTCGCCGAAACTGACCGGCTGTGCCTGAGCAGAACCCAGCACGACCCCCAGCAGACACGGGTAGAGAGATTTGATGAACCTTGACGTCATACATCCCCAGTCTGTTTGTAATAAAATTGTTTGGAGCCTTTGCTCGATTCAAGCTCGCTATCATAGCGCAAACCCCAAGCGGATGGGGACAGGCAAATCGTCGAGTAACTTTCTCATTTGACCCCGTAAACTCACCCCGACAATATGCCTGATTTTCAAGCACTCCTGAATTTGCAAGCCTTGGCGCGACGTTTTTTTCAGAAAAAAATGGCTGACGCTCAAATACTAACCTTTTCTCCTGACTAAAAAATGCGTAATATACGCCGCCCTAAGCCGATGGTAACCGTGGAATGCAGATAGGTCCCCACACGCTTGAAACTCCCTTGATTGTGGCTCCCATGGCCGGTGTAACAGACCGACCATTTCGTGAACTTTGTTTGCGATTGGGCGCTGGCATGGCCGTTTCCGAGATGCTGCTGGCCAACCCGGATGTCTGGGATACCCAGAAAACCAGGATGAGAATGGATCACTCTGCAGAAGGTGGCTTGCGATCGGTCCAGATTGCCGGAGCCGACCCCGAGATGATGGCGTTTGCCGCCCGCTACAACGTGGAGCAGGGCGCTCAGATCGTCGACATCAACATGGGTTGTCCAGCAAAAAAAGTGAACAAGAAGTTGGCAGGTTCCGCCCTGCTGCGCCATCCCGATCTGGTCAGAACCATCTGCCGGGCCGTAGTGGATGCAGTGGATGTGCCTGTTACCTTGAAGATCCGCACAGGATGGGATCCGGATAACCGCAATGGCGAGGAGATCGCCCGAATCGCCGAAGATTGCGGTATCGCGGCCCTCGCCGTGCATGGTCGTACCCGTGCCTGCCTCTACCGGGGTCACGCTGAGTACGACACGATTAAGGCGATTAAGCAGGCCGTATCGATTCCTGTTGTCGCCAATGGCGACATAGACAGCCCGGAGAAGGCCCGGTATGTCCTCGACTATACCGGCGTTGATGCCGTGATGATCGGCCGTGCAGCGCAAGGACGACCCTGGATTTTCCGGGAAATCCGTCATTTTCTTGAAACGGGTACCAAGCTGCCACCTCCCGAAAGGGAAGAGGTTCGCACCCTGATGAACGAGCATGTAACCAACCTGCACCAGTTTTATGGTGCATATCTGGGAGCGCGCATTGCCCGTAAACACGTGGGCTGGTACTTGGATGAAGAAGAGGCGGGCCGAGAATTCCGTAAGCACTTCAATGCCCTGGATTGTGCAGACGCACAACTAGAGGCACTCGAAGCGTATTTCGATGGATTAGGTTAACGCATAACTAAAGAGCCGACCGAATATGTTCGAACAAACCCTGACTTCTGATGCATTGGTAACAACTACTCACAATCACGCTGCCGAGCCGACCCAGCGCCCCCTGCGTGACTCTGTGCAACAGGCCTTGCGTAACTATCTGGCCCAGTTGAACGGTCAGGAAGTGATTGATCTGTACGATATGGTCCTCTCCGAAGTCGAAGCTCCCATGCTGGACGTGATCATGCAATACACCCGCGGTAACCAAACCCGCGCCGCTGTGATGATGGGCATCAACCGTGGTACCCTGCGCAAGAAACTCAAGCGCTACGGCATGAACTAAGCCATAAATACTAAGTCATAAATACTAAGTCATAAATACTAAGTCATTGAAAATAAAAGCACTTCCATTAAAACGGAAGTGCCTTTTTAGTTTTTAACCCACATTTAAACCCACACCTACTCAACTAGACATCATTCGATGGAGCGATGTTTAATCATCTCTTTGAGCTCATTGCGGTGCTGATATTCCTCTGTTTGTGTTTCTGAGAGTTAATACGCAAGAGAGGGCCAGCGGCCCTAATGCCAGTCAGTTAAGCCTGACTGGCATTAGCCACAAGGCATCCCTTTTATCCCTCTGTTCAGGCAGTGAAAAAGGGCAAGCTTGTTGATAGCTAACTCACCTGTCTGTCCGCTCGCTTGCGCGGTGTAGCGGCAGCGTGCCAGCAACGTAGGGGGCAATAAGCGGAGCGCCTTGCAATTGGCCATGTTGCGGTGACATGGCGGTGGCCCGCTCGGCCTGATGCGAGCCAGCAGGGCGGCACGCCACTCCAAGGTCAGCTCGCCGCGAAATGCTTTGGCCAGAATGGCCTAGGTCAGCTTATCGACCCGCGCTTTGGCCGCCTTGGCCTGCTGCTCGATACTATCGGCATAGGCAAATAGCTGCTCCACCCGACGGACGATTTCATCTGAGGGCGGTATTGGTACCAACAGGCGTTGTTTCCCAAATCAACCATCAAGCCACAACTGCCCCAGCCCCAA
>NZ_CAWNYS010000341.1:0-3616 GCF_963878295.1 Aeromonas sp. HMWF014
CACCAGGGTGATGCGAAACACGAACGGCGCCTCTCTCTTCACCTTGCACTTCTTGGTGACGGCCCCGAGGATCGGCACCCCGGCCCCCATCCCCTTGATAAACTCGTCGGTCACCGGCTTGTCGACGGTCACCAGGTACTCTTTCTCGTGATCGTTGCCCGCCCGCAGTATCTTGTTGACCAGATCGCCGTGGTTGGTCAGGAAGATGAGACCCTGCGAATCCTTGTCGAGCCGCCCGATGGGGAAGATGCGAGTGCTGTGGTTGACGAAGTCGACGATGTTGTCCTTCTCGCCCGCCTCCGTGGTGGAGACAATACCCACCGGCTTGTTGAGCACGATAAAGACCAGGCTGTCGGCTTCCCGCGCCTCGATCACCTGACCGTTCACCTTGACCAGATCCCCGGCAAACACCTGATCGCCGATCCCGGCCCGCTTGCCATTGATAAAGACCTGGCCCTGCTCGATGAAGCGGTCGGCTTCACGGCGCGAGCAGATGCCGCTCTCGCTGATGTATTTGTTCAGGCGCATGGATTCATCAGCCAGCATGGGTCACCTGCCACAGGCTGATAGCCCCATCCAGTTGTGCGGTTGCGGGTTCCGGCCAAGCCGGGGAGGCTGTCTGCTGCATCAGCCGATTCACTACGTCAAAGTTCTGCATACCATTCCATCTTCAAAAAGGCCAAGGCCAGCTTAACCATCAAAAA
The DNA here is from genome assembly GCF_963878295.1 of Aeromonas sp. HMWF014. NCBI lineage: Bacteria > Pseudomonadati > Pseudomonadota > Gammaproteobacteria > Aeromonadales > Aeromonadaceae > Aeromonas > Aeromonas sp. HMWF014. The sequence continues at coordinate 705 of NZ_CAWNYS010000341.1, forward strand.
ACGCCGCTACAGTAGCATATTGCCCCGTCCAGCACGCCGGATACTTGCCATTCACGGCGACGCGCCGCCCCAAAATGTGCGGGGCGTCATGCCATGATGAGAGCGCACCGCTGGCGCATTGCTCAGCCCCTCACACGGCAAGGGCAGGATGGGGCGAAGATAAAGGTAAAAATGACGACCCGAGCGAGACAGCAGATCCCCACGCTTTCACCCTGAAAACATTCACGCCATATGCAATCGGCTTGCGCCTGCGCCACACAGCACCAATAACCACTTGCTATTTATTAACTTAAAATGCATAAAAAGATTTTCGTTGTCGCACATTATCTTACTGCAGCCATTCCGGTTTTCTGTGACTTTCGGCGGCCAACACAACAATCGTTGGTAAACCAGACACAAACCCACGTTTTTGTCCGTATTCATCCCCAACACAAATCATAAATTTGGATGCACGGCATGGTTTTTTTCTCTGGCAAGAGGCCCATTTCATCATTCACTACAGGAGTTACAGATGAGTCATTCCCTATCCCAGACGGATTTTCTGGCCCAGGTGGCCAGCCGCAATCCCCACCAGCCCGAGTTCATTCAGGCGGTGAGCGAGGTGGTCGCCTCCATCTGGCCCTATGTGGCACGCCACCCCCGTTATTTGCAGCATGGTCTGCTGGAGCGGCTGGTGGAGCCGGAGCGGCTGATCCAGTTTCGGGTCAGCTGGGTCGACGACAAGGGTCAGGTACAGGTCAATCGCGGCTACCGCATCCAGCACAACTCGGCCATTGGCCCCTTCAAGGGCGGCATGCGCTTTCACCCCTCGGTGGATCTCTCGGTACTGAAATTTCTCGCCTTCGAGCAGACCTTCAAGAACGCCCTCACCACCCTGCCCATGGGTGGCGGCAAGGGCGGCAGTGATTTTGACCCCAAGGGCAAGAGCGAGGGGGAGGTGATGCGCTTCTGTCAGGCGCTGATGCTGGAGCTCTATCGCCATCTGGGGGCCAATACCGACGTGCCTGCCGGCGACATCGGGGTGGGTGGGCGTGAGGTGAGCTACATGGCGGGCATGATGAAGAAGCTCACCAACAGCGCCGAGTGCGTCTTCACCGGCAAGGGGCTCTCCTTTGGTGGCAGCCTCATCCGCCCCGAGGCCACCGGCTACGGCCTGCTCTATTTCGTTGAAGCCATGCTGGCCCATCGCGATCAGTCGCTGGCGGGCATGACGGTATCTGTGTCGGGCTCCGGCAACGTGGCCCAATACGCTATCGAGAAGGCGATGGCGCTCGGTGCCCGCGTGATCACCGCCTCCGACTCCGGTGGCACCGTCCATGATCCGGATGGTTTCACCCCCGAGAAGCTGGCAAGGCTGATGGAGATCAAGAACGAACAGCGCCAGCGGGTTGCCGATTATGCCAACGAACTGGGGCTGGAGTTTTTGAGCGGCCGCACACCCTGGCACCTGCCCACCCGGATCGCCCTGCCCTGCGCCACCCAGAACGAATTGGGGGAAGAGGACGCCAGACAACTGGTGGCCAGCGGCCTGCAACTGGTGGCCGAGGGCGCCAACATGCCAAGCAGCGCCGCTGCCATCAAGGTATTCCACGAGGCGAAAGTGCTGTTTGCCCCCGGCAAGGCAGCCAATGCGGGGGGCGTCGCCACCTCGGGGCTGGAGATGAGCCAGAATGCCCAGCGCCTCCCCTGGAGTCGGGAAGAGGTGGACGCTCGTCTCAGGGAGATCATGACCAGCATACACGCCACCTGTGTCCGATTCGGACAAGATGGCGAGGGCCATGTGAACTACGAGAGTGGCGCCAACATCGCCGGCTTCGTCAAGGTGGCCGATGCCATGCTGGCCCAGGGGGTCTGCTAGCCCAGTTCGGCGACCAGGCCCCACACACCACGCGGCAGCCCGGGGCTGCCGCGTTTTTCATGGCCTTGTCACCGCTCGCTTCATCTGTACTTATCACCTTGTTTCTATTAGAATTTAGACAATATTCAAGCATTAAAATCGCTACACTCATCCCGGCAGCCCAGTCCAACCGGTGCCGCCCCCCTCTTTCCTCGCCAAGGACAGTTCTATGCTGGCTCGTACCCGTCGTCTCATTCGACGCTCTCTTCTGACCCTCTTGTTCATATTGCTGGCCGCTTGGGCGCTGATCGCCTACTTCGCCTGGCAGGCTGCGCCGCTGCAGCTGTGGCATACCTTTATTCCCCCCGAGCTCAGTGCCGACGAACTGGATAACAGCGACTGGCAAGCCTATCTGACCCGCGAGCAGCAGTTGATCGATCTGGTGGAACAGGAGGTGGTCGCCAAGACGCCGCCGGAACAACAGCTGGCGGGCAATCGCTACTTTCAGAACGCCCCCATCAATCCCGCCCATTTTCGCGATAACTGGAACCGATCCTACCTGCTGCGCCCGGATGGCGAGGTGAAGGGGGTGGCCGTGTTCCTGCACGGCCTGACCGACTCCCCTTATAGCCTTCGCCACGTGGCCCAGCGTTATCGCGAGCAGGGCTTCATCGCCCTGGGCCTCCGTATTCCGGGCCACGGCACCGTGCCCGCCGGGTTGGTCAACATCGAGTGGGAAACCTGGCTGGCGGCGACCCGACTGGCCGTGCGCGAGGCCAGAGTGCTGGCCCCGGGCAAGTTGCCGCTGCATCTAGTGGGCTTTTCCAACGGCGGCGCGCTGGCGGTGAAATACGCGCTGGATGCGCTGGAAGACAAGACAGGCACACTGACAAGGCCGGATCAGCTGGTGCTCATCTCCCCCATGATAGGGGTGACCCGCTTTGCCCGCTTCGCCGGCCTGAAGGCGGTGCCCGCCCTGTTGCCCGCCTTTGCCAACGCGGCCTGGCTCGGCATCATGCCGGAGTTTAATCCGTTCAAATACAACTCCTTCCCGGTCAACGGGGCACGCCAATCC
>NZ_CAWNYS010000341.1:3626-15425 GCF_963878295.1 Aeromonas sp. HMWF014
TGACCCACGCCATCCAGCAGCAGGTGCGCCAGCTGGCAGCCAGTGGCGAGCTGGCGGCATTTCCCCCGGCCCTCACCTTCCAGTCTGTCATCGACTACACCGTCAGCACCCGCTCCATCATCGCCGATCTCTACCACTTCCTGCCGGCCAACGGCAGCGAACTGGTGCTGTTCGACATTAATCGCGGCTCTGTCTTCGGCCCCCTGATGAGCAGCGCCTCCGAGCTGGCCCTGAGTCACCTGCTGCCGAGTCAGCCCCAGCGCTACACGCTGACGGTGGTGGGCAACAAGGCGACGTCCCGTATACAGACGCAGGCCAGCACCCTGGCGGCGGGCGGCGGGTCACAGCAGATCCAGCCCCTTGGCATCGACTATCCCAAGGATATCTTCTCCCTCTCCCACGTGGCCCTGCCCTTCCCCATGGACGATCCCCTCTACGGCATGGCGCCACGCCCCGAGCAGATGAACCAGTACGGCATCAATCTGGGCGGCCTGGCCCTGCGCGGGGAACTCGGGGTGCTGATCGTCAATCCAGGCTCCCTCACCCGCACCTCTTCCAACCCTTTCTATCCCTACCTGCAAGAGAGGGTGATGGAGACGCTGACGGCGCCGGCCCAGCCCCCGTCTGCAGCAGTGGAGCTGGCGGCACCGGTCGGCAACGATCGCAGCGATGCCGACTATCGGGCCGACATAGACGCGTTTTTGGATGAAGCGGACGCACCGGACTGGCCCTTTTAGGGCGGTCAGCAGTACCTAACGCGCGAACCGTCAGCGGAGGGGGTCGTCCCCCCTCCGGTGACGACTGATGACGATTGGGTCTGAGGGGCCCAAACGATGGAACGACCCCATCATCTCCCGGTAGGGCTCAGGTCACGCCATCAGGGATAGCGGCTGATCTCGATAAGATGCTGATCCGGATCCAGACAGTAGACGGATTCGATGGGCCCGCAGGCGCCGCGCTTGGTGACGGGCCCTTCCACTATCTCGACCCCGTGACAGTGAAGCTGGGTGATGACCTGTTCCAGCGGCCAGCGGGTGATGAGGCAAAGATCCCCCGCCCCCACCTGCGCCCGGTTACGCGGCTCCTGCCCCGGCAGTTGCAGATTGATCTTCTGGTTGCCAAAGCGCAGCGCCCGACGCCCCGCACCAAAGGTGATGGCCTCCATATTGAGCACAGCGCTGTAAAACGCCACGGCCCGCTCTATGTCGCTGACCGTCAATACCAGATGGTCGATGCTGTGGTGATGCAACCTCATCATACCCCCCTTGCCAGAGGGATCTGTGCCAAGGCGCGCAAAGCGCCCATCAGGTGTTACCTATTCAGGCAAGCCTTTATCCACCATGTATTTACGGGATCGGGGTACAGGTTTGCTCGCGCTGGGCCAGCAAGGTTGCATCCTGCCGGGTCAGGCCATCGCAAACTGACGCCTTGCCCGTGCACCGGCTAAAGCGCCGCACAGCTGACTCATAAGGACGACAGACACCCGGCTGCTGGATCTGCCACTGCCGGGCTGTATCACCGAAAACCGGGGCGATTTTCAAACGAGTAACAGACGACAACAGCTTACTGATTTGGTTGGAAAAAATGATACTCTTCTCGCCACCCTCATGTACAACGTTCAAGGCCAGTGTACGATGCAACAATGCGGTATTTATGAACAACTCATTACTCAACTGCTGACATCTCGACTCGACCGCGAGCGCTTTTACGTAGGGGAACGCCAGCTTGAACCTGCCGAAGCGGCAGTCTGGTTATCCAGATTTCTGAGTCGTGTTTTGGAATATGCGGTGGGTTCGGTCACTGGAGAGGATCAGCTGCAACGGCAAATTGAACTGGCTAACCAGTTATTGCTTTGGCTAAAAGATCGCACGCAAGACCCAGACTTTATTGGCGAGAATCTCATCGATAGTCAGGGGAAAATCCTGACGGCGCTCTACCAGTTGGATAACCCCATCTCAGCCAATTTAAAGCAATATGCCGAAGATGTTTTCCCTCTGACCGGTCTAACGCAAAGTGAGCTGTTCTGCGGTAGCAATGCTGGCTTATCGATGGAATCAGAGATTAAACGGGAAATATTATCGGCAGATAGCATCTGCTGGCTGGTCTCATTTATCAAATGGGCAGGTATCCGGATTTTCCGTCATGAGCTGGAGGCGTTCACCCGCAGCGGCCGCCAATTAAAAGTGATTACCACCTCTTACATGGGGGCAACCGACGCCAAGGCGGTCGAATTTTTAGCCAGCCTGCCCAACACCGAAGTCAAACTCAGCTATAACACCCAGCGCGAGCGGTTGCATGCCAAAAGTTATCTCTTTTGCCGAAATACCGGCTTTCATACAGGCTATATAGGTTCATCCAACCTTTCTCATTCTGCCCTCACCAGTGGCTTGGAGTGGAACCTAAAAATCACCTCGCAAGAGATCCCTCATATTATCGAGAAATCCCTGAGTACCTTTGAAACCTATTGGGAATCCGATGATTTTGAGCTGTTTGATGGCAAGCTCGCAAGCCGTACAAAATTACAGCATGCGCTGCAAGAGGCCCGTGGGGATGGTGACAAAAATAGTCCTGCCTATTTCTTTGATATCACGCCGTTTCCCCATCAACAGGAGATCCTTGAGCAATTGGCGATGGAGCGCGCTTTACATCAGCGCTTTCGTAACTTGGTGGTAGCGGCCACCGGGACGGGCAAGACCCTGATCTCCGCCTTTGATTTTGCCCGTTTTCTGAAAACCAAACCCGACGCCAAGTTCCTGTTTGTCGCCCACAAAGAGGAGATCTTGCGCCAAGCATTGGCCTCTTACCGCGGTGTGCTCAAGCAATCCAATTTTGGTGAACTCTTGGTCGGTGGCGCCCTGCCAACCCACTACCATCAACTGTTTGCCTCGGTGCAATCCTTGAATAACCAACTGGCTACGTTGCGCCTTAGCCCAGACTATTTCGATTACATCGTCATTGATGAGGTTCACCATATTGCGGCGGCCAGTTATCGTGGTTTGCTCGCCGCCTTTGAACCTCACATTCTGTTGGGATTGACCGCGACGCCAGAGCGCCATGATGGCGGTGATATTCTCGCTGACTTTTGTGGTGTCATCGCAGCAGAGATCCGCTTGCCAGAGGCCATTAATCGTCGTCATCTCTGTCCATTCCAATATTTTGGTATCGATGATGATACTGACTTGCGCCAAGTCGCTTGGAAAAATGGCCGCTATGACATTAGTGAGCTCACCAATATCTACACCCACAATCAGCAGCGGGTGCAGAAAATAGTCCAGAGCCTCGATGAGATCGTCACCGATATTACCAATATCAAGGCGCTGGCATTTTGTGTGAGCCGTGAACATGCCGATTTTATGTACAAGGCATTTTTACTAAAGGGCATCAAGGCAGACATCCTCACCAGCGATAACAGAGACGAGCGGTATAGTAAACAACACGCTTTGCGCAACAAGATTATCAATATTCTCTGCGTAGTAGACATCTTCAACGAAGGGGTCGATATCCCGGAAGTTGATACCTTGCTGTTTTTACGACCAACGGAAAGCCTAACTATCTTTTTGCAGCAATTAGGACGCGGCCTACGGCTGGCGAGCAATAAAGAGTGCTGCACCGTGTTGGATTTCGTTGGCAATGCTCGCGCGGAGTATGACTTTGCCCAGAAATTCCGGGCACTGGTGGGTAAAACCAATAAAGCGATCAGCCACGAAATCAAACAGGGCTTCCCTCATGTCCCCTTGGGCTGCCGTATCGAGTTATCAAAACAGACCCAAGAGTTAATTCTGAGCAATATCAAGAAGGCGACCCTCAATACCTCGCGACTCATGGGCCTGATCCGCCGTTTCTCGCAGGACTGTAATTTACCGCTGACGCTGGCGAACTTTTTGAAGTTTTACCCTCACATCAGCCTTGAAGAGATCTACAAGCGCGGTAACTGGAGCTCCTTGGTCAAACAGGCCCACAACCATACCATTTCTGAAATGAGCGATGAGAAGTTATCAACCCTCTACACTCGGGCCATCAAAACCCGGCTATTGGGCTGCGATGCGCTCCATTACTTGAAATTCTTACAAACCTTGGTCGCAGACGCCTTTACCTTAACGGGTGAGCACGATGAGCGCATGGCCTTGATGTGCCATTACGACTTCTGGCAACAGAGCGGCCCCAACGCAGGCTTTAGCTCCTTGGCGCACAGCCTGAAACAACTCAATCAACCAGCGTTAAGGGCCGAGCTGGCAGATCTGCTGCCCATGCTGATCAACCGGGTGCAGCACGAGCAACGAGCCATGTCAGACCTTCCCGGTAATCCGCTGCAACTGCATGCCCGATATGCCAGAGAGCAGGTGCTGGTTGGCTTTGGCGCGACCACCTTCGCGCAACAACCGACTGCTCGCGAAGGGGTGTATGTCATCGCAGAGCAAAATATCGAGTTGCTGTTCGTGACCCTGAACAAAACGGAGCAGCACTTCTCCCCGACCACCCGTTATCACGACTACGCCATCAACGAGTCACTGTTCCATTGGCAAAGCCAAAACAGCGCTCGCCCCGAGCGGGGTAAGGGGCTGAGTTACATTCAACACAGAACAGAAGGTAAGCGCTTGTTTTTGTTCGTCCGTGAGCAGAGCAAAGATGAATTTGGCCGCACCCTTGGCTTTGTGAACTTTGGTGAGGTGGAGTACATCTCCCACAGCGGCAGCCAGCCAATGAACATTAAATGGCGCCTCACCACTCCGATGCCACCTTTCATGTGGAAAGAAGCAGCAAAGCTGGCGGTTGGCTAACTCCGGTTAGATAAAACACCTCGCCTATCTGCGAGCTGTTTTCATTAATGTCGGCACGGTATTGCTACCTAGATCAGTCAGCAGGCCATGACTTCCAAAGCCCCAAGTGACCGCTACACTCGGGGCTGTCCTAGAGGCTGACCACGGGTGTTCTGTGTGTTTATCGCGCTCACATACGCCATCACTTCTCCTACTTGACCGTGGTATCTTCGCAGAGTGATTTTGCCCGCCAGCAACGGCTTGAATCGATACATTGCCGCCTTCGCCAGTGAACGACGGTGATACCTCGAGACCTTCTTCCTGTGCGTCAGCCCTTCCTTTCGCATCACCAGAAATCTGGGATATAAGATGCCTTATCTTGCCGCGACAAGGTGTTCTGATGTGTTGAACTGCGACAAAGACGGGTTTCTGTATGTGTAGCCCGCCGCCAAAAATGGAAAAGACCACCGGGGAAAATGGAGCAAACATTAAAGCGGCAAACTATTGCCGCCCATGGCATCTTTATTCAGGGGCATTGCCAGAAGAAGGATTGGATTGTTGCTCTTCATCGTCACCGGTCTGACGTCGCTCAATTGCTTCCTTGATCAGCGCCTCTTTCTGCAGGTCGAGATCCGCCAGCAACTTCTGGCGTTCTTGGTCGGATAGATCGGTATTCGCCTCAACCTCTTTCTTCTGCTGCTCGATCTCCTCGAGCTTCTCTTTGCTGAGTCCAATTCGTTGCGCAGACAAGTGTTCCAACGCGATCTGGGTCAGGCTGCGTTCCGGCTCCTTCCTGACCAGACCAGAGCGATCGTAAGTGGGAGAGGCATCACCATGACTGCTGTTCAGGGTGACCTTATCCTCAGCAAGCTTGATGCTTTTTTGTTGTTCACCAAATTGGGCCCTACTTTGCCCAGCAACCTGCGATGGTTGCACCAATTGATATTGAGCCGCGCCGATGATCATAATGCCCTCTCTGCGTTGTATCTCTCGACATACGGCAATACTCAGCAATATTCACGCCATTTTTCCACCATCGCCCATGGCATGGTGGCAACCTCAGGGCAACTGGCAGGCAATGCGGGTGATATGACCGTCCTGCAGCTGGTAGAAGGCATCTTGCGGCAGCTCCTGCAGCCAGGTGGTGGTGTAGTCGAGGTCGGCATAGGCGCCGCGCAGCATGGCACCGAACAGCCCGTGGGAGACCACGATGGCGCGCTCGGCAATACGCTCATCCTGCAGCCACGCCTGGGCCCGGCGCTGAATGCTCTGAAAAGTCTCGCCATCAGGGGCCTGCAGATACCAGTCTGGCTGTTCGAGGTCGAGCTCGGGGTGGGCCGCCAGCAGCTCGGGCACCCGGCGACTCTCCCACTCCCCCATGCCCAGCTCCACCAGCCGTTCGTCCCAGACGATGCGATCGCTATCGAGCCCAAGCTGCTGACACACCAGGTGCGCCGTCTGCCGGGCACGGCCGAGGGGGCTGGCGTAGAGTGTCCAGCGGGTGGCGTCATCCAGCAAGTCGCGCAGGCGAGCGCCCATGGCGGTGGCTTGCGCCTCCCCTTTGGGGGTCAGGTCCGAGTTGCAGCGTCCTTGCAACCGCAGCTCGGCGTTATAGCGGGTCTGGCCGTGGCGCAGCAGATAGATGAGTCGAGACATGGTTTCTCCAGCACGTTCAAATAGATAGAAAAATGAAGGGGGACGATGATAGCAGATGAACACGGGGGATGACGCAAATAGGGAGGCAAAACCGGGCGTAAAAACGGGGCACGGCTGACCCGTTTGCTGCCAAGCGGGCGGGCTGAGCCGGCTCAGCCCTTCTTGATCTCCCGCAGGTAGCGGTAGATAGAGTGCACCGAGATGTCGAGCTGGCGGGCGGCTATCTGGGCACTGTCTTTGAGCTCGAAGATCCCCAGATCATGCAGCTGCTTGACCATGACCCGGGTCTTCTGGGACGGGGGCACGGCGTCGTTGCCACGCACCTCGGCACTGACGGTGTCTATGGTGCTGTTGAGGGCCTCGTCTATGTTGCGGGCAAAGACTTCCGGCGTGGTGCTCGGCTCATGGTGCTGTGTGCACTCGGGCATCATGGTACGCAACACGGATTGCAGCGGGGCGTCCATGTCGGTGTTGATGCAGAGCAGCCCGATGGCCTGCCCCTCACCATTGCGAATGACGGTGGTCAGGGAGCGCAGGGTCTTGCCGGTGGCGCACCTGGTCATGTAGGGGCTGGAGATATCCTGCCCGCTCTTGAGCTTCATCATCGCCAGATTGGTGATGGGAGCCCCGACACTGCGGCCCGTGATATGGCCGTTGGCAATCTTGATGATGGCCGGATTGCGCGCATCCAGGCTGTGCAGCAGCACCTCGGTGTGCTGGCCATACATGGCGGCGATGCCGTCCACTATGATCTCCATCGCCTTGAGGATCTCGAAGTCAGTCGGGGTCAGCTCTTGCAGTTTCATGGGGGCCTTCATGGTAACGCTGCGGCCCGTCACCGGCAGCAGCCAGGTCACGTGATCAAGCAGACATGATGTCAATAATGGTGGTGTCTGTGGCAGACATGCCGTCTTTTACCATCTGCCCGATATTTTTGATAGTTTGCTCGACATCGTGCGAGACGATCCCCTGCCCGGACACCGAGTGGCTGTTGATGGCCATCAGAAAACCGCGCACGGCCGCGCCGGAGGAGGTGCTCACCTTCATGGCGCAGGAGGCTTTCGCTCCGTCACACACCATGCCGGCGCTGTCGCTCAGCACGTTCTGGATGGCGTGGCAGGATTGCGCCAGGCTGCCGCCCGCCAGATAGACCATGGCCATGGCGGCCGCCGCGCTGGTGACCGTATTGCCACAAAACGCCGACAAGGGGGGATAGTGGGACTTGATGTAGATGGCCCCCAGGTGGCTCATGATAAGAGCCCGCGCCAACTGCTCCTCGCTGGCGCCGTAACGCTCGGCGATCACCACCACGGGAATGGTGGCGGCGATGCCCTGATTCCCGCTACCGAAGTTGCTCATGGCTGGCAGGCTGGCCCCCCCCATGCGGGCGTCGGAGGCGGCGGCGGTCAGCATCACGATGCGGTTCATCACATCCTCGCCGATGAAGCCGGCGCGGATGCTCTTTTGCATGGTGCGACCTATCTCCAGGCCATAGGGGTGATTCATCCCCTCGTCGGAGAGCTTGCCGTTGAGCTCGGAGGCCTGGAGGATGAAGCGGATCTGCTCAAATTCCACCTGGGTAGCGAACGCATGGATGGCAGCGATGCTGATGTCAACACCGTCACAGATGGCGCCGGTGGCACCCCGCAGGCTCTCATCGGCGACGAAGGTCACCTCGCCATCGCGGCGCTGCTCAACGATGCGGGTATGACCGCCGCACAGGGTCACGGCGGCGCTGTGCTCCTCCCCCTTCTCATCGCACCCAAACAGGGTCACACGGCAGTAGATGAACTCGGGAGCCTCGGTGCGGCTAACCTGAACGCCGCCGGCATCGATCAGGCTCTGGGCACGGGCAACCTGCTCCGGGGTGATGGCGGTCAGCACCTCCAGTCCGGCATCGGCCTTGCCGCCGATGGCACCGGCGGCGGCAGCAATGGCCAGCCCTATCTTGCCGGTACCGGGCACATAGACCCCCATGGAGTTCTTGTAGAGATTATCCGACACCACGACCTCGATGCGCCGGGCTTCACAGCCTAGCTGCCGAGCCGCGACGGCGGCGGCATAAGCGGCGGCGATGGGCTCGGTACACCCCAAGGCCGGTTTGACAACCTGTTGAATAATCTGCAGATACTGCTGCCATGCTTGCTTCATTACCGGGACCTTTTTATCAGCATTAACGGGCGATATGGGCGATCGCTTCGATTTCAACCTTGACGCCCATCGGCAGATCCTTCACTGCAAAGCAGCTGCGGGCCGGGCAATCTTTCTGGAAATAGTCTTTGTAGACGGCATTGAACTGGGCAAAATCGCTGATCTCTGCCAGATAACAGGTGGTCTTGAGCACGGTATCCAGGCTGCCACCGGCCGCTTCCAGCACGGATCTCAGGTTTTCCAGCGATTGGCGGGTCTGGGCTGCTATCCCCCCCTCCACCACGCCGCCCAGCTGCTTGCACACCGGCAGCTGGCCGGAGGTAAAGATGAGATCGCCATAGGCGGTGCCATGACTGTAGGGACCGATGGCATCGGGTGCTGCGGCTGATGTTATGATGGTTTTCATATGGCCTCCACTTGCATTCAAATAATGTTGAACTCGCGAAACTTATTTCATGCAACATTATTTGCTTTTAAAACCATTCGTTCAACTATTTTATAAATTTAAAGCCTATTTTTGCGCGATAACGCCGTATTAACAGAAACTGTGAGCGCCATTCCGATTTGAACCACTGGGAGAAACCCGCCATTGTTTAGGGCTTTTTATTCAACTATATTTGCGCCAATAATCACTCACATAACAACAAGGTCAACCATGGACGCGCACAGCACGACACTCACCGGGCCCGCCACGGGCACACTGGAATGGAAAGAAGCAGTTCGTTTTGACAGCACCGACTGGGGCTGGATCATCATGAGCATCGGCATGGCCATCGGTGCGGGGATCGTCTTTTTGCCGGTACAGGTGGGGCTGATGGGGTTGTGGGTCTTTCTGCTGTCGGCGGTGATCGGCTACCCGGCCATGTACATGTTCCAGCGCCTCTTCATCAATACCCTGGCCACCTCGCCCGAGTGCAAGGATTACCCCAGCGTGATTACGGGCTACCTCGGCAAGAACTGGGGCATGCTGCTCGGCGCCCTCTACTTCGTGATGCTGGTGATCTGGGTGTTCGTCTACTCCACCGCCATCACCAATGACAGCGCCTCCTTCCTGCAGAGTTTCGGCGTGACCCGCCACCTGCTCTCCGAGAACCCCTTCTACGGTCTGGTGCTGATCTGCGGTCTGGTAGCGCTGGCGTCGCGCGGCGAGAACCTGCTGTTCAAGATCTCCACCTTCATGGTGCTGACCAAGATCAGCGTGGTGGCCTTGCTCGGCCTCATGATGGTCGACAAGTGGGATGCGGCCAACATCACCGCCATGCCGGCAGCCGGTGACTGGATGAAGGACGCCATCATCATGCTGCCCTTTACCCTCACCTCCATCCTCTTTATCCAGAGCCTGAGCCCCATGGTGATCTCCTACCGCTCGCGGGAGAAGTCGCTGGAAGTGGCCCGCTTCAAGGCGATGCGCGCCATGAACATCGCCTTCGGCATCCTGTTCGTGGTGGTCTTCTTCTACGCCATCTCCTTCACCCTGGCCATGGGCCACGAGCAGGCGGTCAAAGCCTCTGAAGAGAACATCTCGGCGTTGGCCATGGTGGCGCAAGGCATGCCGGGCCAGACCCTCAAGCTGCTCAGCCTGACCCTCAACATCTTCGCGGTGATGACCGCCTACTTCGGCGTCTACCTGGGCTTTCGTGAAGCCTGTCAGGGGCTGGCCATGAACCTGCTGCGCCGGGTGATGCCGGAAGAGCGCATCAACAAGGGAGTGGTGGGTCGCGGCATCATGCTGTTCACCGTGCTGCTCTCCTGGGGCGCTATTGTGCTCAACGCCCCCGTGCTGAGCTTCACCTCCATCTGCAGCCCCATCTTCGGCATGGTGGGTTGCCTCATCCCGGCCTATCTGGTCTATCAGGTACCGGCGCTGCACAAGTACAAGGGCGCCTCCCTCTACATCATCATCGTCACCGGCCTGCTGCTCTGCGTCTCGCCCTTCCTGGCGTTCAACTGACCCGCCGCCAACCGGGCCGCGTGGCCCGCTGTTCAACCACTAACGGGCCCCCTCTCCGGGGGCCGTTTGTCTGACTCCTCCCCCCCGGCCTGCACCGACACATCACCACTTACCCCCCAGTCTCAGCGGACGTTGTCGGCTCAGGGTCATATCCCGCCATCACGGTGCACGCCCCTGCGGGGTGCAGCACTCAGTGCTCTGCCGCCGGTTGATGGCGGGTTCGATAACCTTGCAGCCAGCCCCCTGATGAGGCTGGTTTTTTAGCGATGCTGCCCGTGCGGCGCCATGGCGTTGTCTGGCAAACAAGGCCCATGTTCCCCTTGTGCCCCCAAGTGGGACCGGGTAGGCTTGAACGACAAAAAAGACTCGAACGTTGCTTTTTTTTTGCGCCTTGATGAGATGGCCAGGGGGACAGTTCGGCGAGCAGAAGGTCACATCATTTATCACCCGTTCAGGCGAGGCATCGCAGATGGCTAGATACCAGTTTTTTACCGTCCCGGCATCCAACCGGCAGCAATACACCTTTGTCGACATGGCCTCCCCCACTTTTCTGATTGAGAAAGAGGCGCTGCTGGCACAGGGATTCGAGGTGGAAGAGGATTTTATCGATGCTCACAGCCGGGAAGAGGCGGTGGAAAAGTACCGATCCAACTTCCTCTACGTGGCCGATGAGATTGGCAAGTCAGACAGCAGCTACGCCGCGGCGACCGCCCTGATGGAGATGGGCAAGAAACTGTTTGGCCGCAAGGCGAACGGCTGACGGAAAAAACAGAAGGTGGCCATCGCGGCGCACTGCCCGATGGCCATGAGACAGCCCTGCTCAGAAGCGGGCCAGTTGCTGGAGCATGGTGATCAGCTCCTCCTCGCTGCTGGGCTCATGGGCCAGCTCCAGTCTCGGGGCCGCGCCCCCCATCAGCATATAGACATGTGTGCTGCAGTGGTCATAGTGATACCACTTACCGTCGATACAGAGGTCGGTATAGCATCTCGGGTCCCTTTCCAGTTCCATCTTCACATCCTTTTGTTACCTGTCACCCATATCACTCCTGACCGTAAAATACCCCGCCCGCGACAGGCTTGATGCAGATCAAGAGAAGAGGCGGAGTGAAGCCGATATCTGCCGGAACCGGGCCCCGAGCCGCGCACGACCGCCGCCACTCGTCACATGACGCTGGCCACCCCGCATCCCGCCCTCAAGAAGATGAGGATGCCATCAACAACAACGGCGCCCGAAGGCGTAATGCCGATCAGTTAAGGATCCATTGACCGATCCTTCTGATGTGT
>NZ_CAWNYS010000342.1:0-1966 GCF_963878295.1 Aeromonas sp. HMWF014
TAGTGACCGACCGCGGTTTCGGCGCGTAACCAGAGGGCATCGTACTCCGGCAGCCGCTCGATGGCGGACGGCGCCAGCCTCTCGGCCTGGATCCCCTGGGCGGCGGCGGCTTGAATGAAGCGATCCAGTGCCAGGGTGTCACTGCTGGCGCGGCCATCATCGGGATCCACCAGAATGGCGAGCTGGTAGAGCGGGGCCGCGTGCTCCTCATCGCCGCCAGCACCAACCAGTGCCTGGGCGTGGTGCAGCATCAGCGCCTTCTCGCTCTGGCTCAACTCCAGCGGCGACAGACTCTGCTGCTGGCGCACCGACCAGCCGTGGCGACCGCGTTTCAGGGTCAGCTCCTGCAGCGGCAGCTGGCTCAGGCCGTAATAGTAGCGGGCCAGCCCCGCCAGCTCGATCTGTTCGCTCTGGCCGAAGATGGCGCGCACCCGAATGCGATCATCGCTCTGCTGGGCCAGCCAGCCCTGTACCTTGCGCCACAGCTTGGCTGGCGGCTGCTGGGGTTGCAGCACGCTGATGGCCTGCAATCCCGGCAGGCAGTGGTGGCTACGGGCCTGTGCCAGCAGGGAGCAGTAGTAGCCTGCGCTCAGGTGCTCCAGATTGCGGCAGAGGTTAATGATGCGGGGTCGGCCGCCGGTGGTCGGCACGCCGTGTTGCAGATAGGTGCGGGCGGTCAGCAGATAATTGGCATGGCAAGGCCAGTCGCCCAGCTCTTCGACGATGACGTAGGTACTCATATTTTCGGCTCCACAGATCAGACTGCCTTGAATGGCAGGATCCCCAGTGGGCTTCGATGCACCGACAAGCACGACAATGGCGCGAGGGGAAACAAGAGGTTACAGTGCCTAATATTCTGCTTTGGTAACTTGTGATACAAGTCGCATTGTTGGTGCTGAAGATAAATAACCGAACAAGGACTCCCCGTGTTGACCGTACGAGCGGCCCGAACCGATGATTTGGGCGCCATCGTTAAGCTGGAACGCTACTGTTTTCCCCCTGAAGTCGCCTTTGGCCGCAGCCGCTGGCACTATCTGCTGACCCACGCCAAGGGCCGCACCCTGCTGGTGTTAGATGAAAAGGATCAGCTGATGGGTTATCTCAGTCTGCTGGAGCACAGGGGCTGGGATCGACTGGTGATCCAGACCCTTGCCATCCGCTGGACCATTCGTCGCCAGGGCTGGGCCCGTCGCCTGCTGGAGCAGGTGATCAGGGAGGGGCGCGAGGCAGGCTGGGGGGCGATCCGCCTCGAGGTCGGCGATGCCAACGAAGAGGCGCAGTCCCTCTACCAGAGGTTGGGATTCAGACCCCAGCAAAGGTTGCCGGACTATTATGGCCGCGACCAGCATGCCCACCGGCTGGTGCTGCCGCTGGTGAGCGACGAGGTGCGCACCCTCAGGCGCCAGCGTCGCAGTGCCATGCATACACAGCCCGACGTCGCCAAGTCCACGCCTTGAGCGGCAATGAATCCGGAGGATTGGCATGAGCTGTGATGACTGTCTGGCCACCGCCATCAAGGCTAAGTTGGGGCGCTGCCCGGTATGCGCCGGCCAGACCCTGATCATCGGACTGATCGGCTGGTTGGTGTGGTGGTGGTTTGGCGCCGATACCTCGGTCAATGCCCTCACCGGCCTGCTGTTTGCGCTGGGGGGAGGGGGCCTGCTCCTGCTCCATCTGGCGGTGTTTATCTGGCGAAAAGTGACGGGTCGCGAGCTGGATGATGAGTAAATTCTTTTTTTTCAACAAGATAAATGACAATGGAGGTTCAGATGATTGCAATGGTGACGGGCGCCTCGTCCGGTTTTGGTGAGGCCATCAGTCGTCAGCTGGTGAGCGCGGGCTATCGGGTGATAGGCACCGGCCGCCGCGCCGAGCGGCTGGCAGCACTGGCTGACGAGTTGGGCGAGCAGTTCCTGCCGCTGGTGTTCGACGTGCAGGACAAGGTGGCCACCCGCGCTGCCATCGC
>NZ_CAWNYS010000343.1:0-2017 GCF_963878295.1 Aeromonas sp. HMWF014
GGCCTATAGTACCCAATTGTATATCCTAATTAAATTATCCTTTCAAAAAAAGTGATTGTAATCACAACTCCACCAGTCGCTGATAGAGCCAGTACAGTTATTGCCAGAACTCCGCTTAAGGGCATCTTGCTACGCTCACCAAACCCTGCTTCGCTTTGCCTCAACACCTCCTCGGCGCTCTCTGCGGGCTTGTCGGTCGCTCTGGTGATGGCTAAGGGCATAGCATCGTGCTTATCGGCTCATGCTATTAGGCAGGGTTGACGAACAGCAGCAAGATCCGCGCGGCAGTGGGTGCCTCGCTAAGTGTGAGTGGCATGCGGCCAAGGTATGTGGGGTTTACGCGAGTGCGGGCCGGTAAAATCAGATCTGGATGGTGACTAAGTGACGGACTCCCTGTGTCTACCCTGTCGCAGCGGCATGGACAGGCCCCCCTGGTTTTATCACGCCTGATCCTGGTGCTCGGCGGCAATCTGCCTGAAGGCCCCCTCGCAAGCGAGGAAGGCATCGACCATCCCGGGATCGAAATGGCTGCCGCGCCCCTGCACTATGATGGCTTTCGCCTCTTCGTGGGTGAAGGCATGCTTGTAGACCCGTTTCGAGATGAGGGCATCGTAGACATCCGCCACCGCCATCAAGCGGCCCGAAATCGGGATGCTCTCCCCGGCCAAGCCGGCCGGGTAACCACTGCCATCCCACTTCTCGTGGTGGGTGAGGGAGATCTCCCGCGCCAACCGCAGGAAGGAGTTGGAGCCGAGCTCGGCCTCGGCGCTGGCCAGTGCATCGGCCCCTATCTGGGGATGGCGCTTCATGATGGCGAACTCTTCGTCGGTCAGCTTGCCCGACTTGAGCAGGATCGCATCGGGAATGCCCACCTTGCCCACGTCGTGCAGCGGCGCCGACTTGAACAGCAGGTCTATGGTGGCGTCGTCGAGGGGATAACGCTCGGCGTCGTGGCGGCTCAGGTGTTCGGCCAGCACCTTGACATAGTGCTGGGTGCGGATGATGTGGGCACCTGTCTCGTTGTCACGGGTCTCCGCCAGCGAGGCGAGGCCGAGGATGGCCACGTCCCGGGTCAGGTTGAGCTCGTCGCGGCGCGCCTTCAGCTCGCCGATCATCTGGTTGGTGCTGGCGGCGATCAGGCCGAATTCGTCATCCCGGGTGACCGGCACCCGCGCATCCAGATCGCCGCATTGCACCTGTGCCATGGTACGCATCTGGTGCTCTAGGAAGAGGGTCAGATTGCGGCCATAGCCACGAATGATGAGCCAGAGGTAACAGAAGGTCACCCCCATCACGAAGGCAATTTCCAGCAATATGTATTGCTGGACATCGAGCCGAGACAGGCTTCTGTCCACCGTCGCCAGCCGCTCCAGATCCTTGTTGAACAGCAGGAATAAGACGCCCCCCAGCAGCACGAGCGTGGTGAAGGTAAACAGTGAGAACTTGCGGGAAACCGGCATGGCCAGCGGCCGGGTCAGCACCAGCGCCCCCTGATGCTCCCGCTGTTTGGCCAGGTTCCAGTCCCGCGCCAGCGACAGATCCGCGGCCACCAGAAAGCCCAGGGTCGTCATCCCCAGCAGGATCTTGAGGTGGCTCGACAGCGGGAGATCAAGCATGAGGCCGCTGTAGCCCGAGAGCAGCAGCGCCCCCAGCAGGTAGAAGCCCACCTCCAGCCCGAAGCTGCTGAGCCCGCTGCCGGGCAGGACCAGTCGGCACAACACCCAATGGCGCACGGCAAACATGAGGGTGAAGACCAGCAGGGTGGGCCCCAGCAACTGGGGCAGGGTCAGGCTCTCCTGAAACGAGACCTGCAACCCGTAGAGGCAAAAGAGTGGCAGTGTCACCCCATAGTGCAGGGCGCAGCGCCCCGTGATTTTCTGCATGATTCCACCCTGACCGCTGTTTTTGGTAATGACGGCAGGGATATGCCCCCGCCCCTCACAGACGCCGCAGCAGCAGACTCCCTATCGAATAGCCAGCGCCAAACGAGCAGAGCACGCCGCGAGCCCCTGCAGGC
>NZ_CAWNYS010000344.1:0-1527 GCF_963878295.1 Aeromonas sp. HMWF014
GCCAAGGTAAGACCGAATACCTCTTCGCGAGCACCAGACACCAGGAGATCCACTCCCCCCCGCAAAATAGCGGCGCTATCAGAACGCTCGCCCAGAAAGTGCACCCGCTCCGCTACCCCGAGCTCGACCACGAGTGCCTCCAAGGCTAGTCGTTCAGGACCGCTACCAATCACCAGAAGTTGTACCTCTTCCCCTGAATTGACGAGTTCTGCCAGAGAGCGGATCAGTAAATCGATCCCCTTTCGTTTGATGAGCGACCCTATCGTGGCCAGAATCAGCCCCCCGGGGGGCAGCCCCAACATGTCGAGCACAGGCCAGCGAGATCCACTGTTGAGGCGCTCACCATCCACGCCATTGGGAATGTGGATCAGGCGAGCGTGCTCGCAGCCATCCTCTCGCCAAGCGGTCAGCACCGGCTGGCTCACCCCGATCAGTACATTGGCTTCGTGTACCCGTAAGGTGAACCTGTCTCTGGGCTGATAACGGGCATGCAGATGGCACACCAGTGGCACGGCCATCTCCCGGCACACTCCGGCCAACCACTGGCAGGGGGCGGCGCTGTTGGCGTGTACCAACGTGACACCATGTTCACCTATCAGCGCCCTCGCCCGTTGGCACAAAGCCCGATGAGCGGCCAAATCGAAACGGGGAGCCTGCCACCCGAGCAGCAGAGTAAAGGGCTCAACCACAGTGTTCACCCCGAGGCGGGCCGCTTCATCCGCCAACCTCTGGCTGTTGCACCAGAGCAGAGGTGCAAAACGGCTGCGATCGAGGTGAGCCAGCAGATCCAGCAGGCAGCGTTCGCTGCCGCGGATCCAGTCCTCACCGTAGTGAACCAGCAAAATGGGGGTTGCACTCATTATCCTGCTCCCGTGTCGTTTGTGTCCTGTACCACAGCAGCCGCTTCCCTGGCCTGTTGGACGTATTTGATGGCGGCGACAGCCAACGCCAGCTCCAGATAGATGGGCCAGGTAAAACCTTGGGTCAGGAAGGACCCCGAAATAACAAATCCCACCATGCTAGCCATCACACCCTGCATGGCAGTGATCACTGCAGGAGGCATGCCAGCAAGCTGACAACGCCAACAACTACGCAGCGTCACTGTGACCATACCAATAAACAGCGCCAGGCCGACAAATCCGGTTTCCGCCAGTACCCCGAACCAGGTGGAGTGCACTGCATGGTTGAGGCCATCCCAGTGGGGACTGTAGAAAAAGTAGTTGTAATAGAAGTTGGACAGCCCCACCCCCACCAGCGGATGGCCTAACGCCATGCCCCAGGCAGCCTGCCAGGCGTAGATCCGCCCCATGGCGGAGGCATCGACCCCACTCTCGGCCGCACCACCAGATGCCCTATCACTGATCCCTGCGGCGGCAAACAGCACCAGCAACGCCAGGGAACCACAGAGGATCAGCACGGTTTTAGACTTCACCCGCTGCCAGGCAAACAGGCCACAGACCGCACAAATGCCCAGCAAGCCCCCCCGGCTTTGGGTGGCAATAATGGCGGCGGCCACCAGCACGAAAC
>NZ_CAWNYS010000345.1:0-10741 GCF_963878295.1 Aeromonas sp. HMWF014
GTCTGTGGTAGATCCGCTCGCTCTGACTGTTGAGCGGCACCGAGATCATAAAGCTCGCCGCCAGCGCCAGCGAGACCGCCACCAGCCACTCGTGGGAGATCCAGCCCGCCTTGGCGACAATGGCCGCGACGATCAGACCAAATTCCGAGAAGTTGGTGAGCGCCAGGGTCGAGAGCAGGGCGGTACGCACCCGCAGGTGGGCGCCGCTGAAGACCAGATAGTAGAGGGCGCTTTTCAGCGGCATGGCCAGCACCAGCGCCAGTGCCAGCAACATGGCGTCGTGGGTCGGCAGGCCGTTGAGACCTATGGTGAGGAAGAAGCAGACGAGGAAGAGGTCTTTGAGGTTAAAGAGCGCTTTGGCAAGCCCCGCTGCCGCCGGATGGGAGGCGAGCAGCATGCCGATGATCAGTGCCCCCAGATCCGGTTTGAGCCCGACCACTTCAAAGCCGGCCGCACCCACCACCAGCGCCAGAAACACCCCGAACAGTACCTGCAACTCGCCGTGGCCGGTCCGCTCCAGGAGTTTGAACAGCAGGGGACGCAGCAGTGGCAATCCCAGCACCCAGATCGCCCAGATGCTGGGCCACTTACCGCTGGAAAGCGTCAGAAGGGCCACCGCGAACACATCCTGCATGATCAGCACCCCGATGGCGAGCCGGGCGTAGAGGGCATTCATGTCGCTGCGATCCTCCATCACCTTGACCGCAAAGACGGTGCTGGAGAAGGAGAGGGCAAAGCCCAGCAGCAGTGCCAGCTTCCAGTCCAGTGACAGGGCGAGGTGGAGCCCCAGCCCCTTGCAGACCAGCAGGACCACGGTGAATAGCAGGGTGGATAGCAGCAGATGCAGACTGGTGGTACCCCACACATCCCGCCGCATCAGGGTCTTGATATTGAGCTTGAGACCTATGGTGAACAGCAGCAGTGTGACGCCGAGATCGGCCACCTCGCTCAGGGCGGGGGTATTGTGATAACCCATGCCGTTGAGGATAAAACCGGCGGCCAGAAAGCCGAGCAGGGGGGGCAAGCCAATCAGATTGACTACCATGCCGCAGCCAAAGGCCACGGCGATCAGAATGGGTTCCATAGCAGGTCCAGCAAGGGCAGGAGCGTCCCGCCCTGTTTAACGCGTGGGTGGCGATTAGACGATATCGATGTCGACCACGGAGTCGAAAATATGGTTCGGTCGAAATGGCATGCGGTCGATATCCGCCACCTTGCTCACCCCGGAGAGCACCAGCACGGTTTCGAGACCGGCCTGGAAGCCCGCCAGAATATCGGTGCGCAGGTTGTCGCCTATGATGACGGTGTCATCGGAGTGAGCTTCCATCCGGTTGAGCGCCGCCCGTATGATCCAGGCGCTCGGTTTGCCGACATAAAACGGCTTCTTGCCGGTCATCCGCTCGATGGGGGCGCAAAGGGCGCCGCAGGCCGGGTGCATCATGGGACCGTGGGTATCGGGGTTGGTGGCGATAAAGCGGGCCCCCTGATCCACGAACTTGGCACCCAGCTGCATCATGGTCCAGTTGTAGTTGCGGGTCTCGCCCACCACCACGAAGTCGGGGTCTATGTCGGTGATGGTGAAACCGGCCTTGTAGAGCTCGTGGGTCAGTGCTCCCTCGCCAATCACATAGGCCTTCTTGCCATCCTGGCGTTTGAGAAAATCGGCGGTGCCCATGGCGGAGGTATAGAAGCACTCCTCCGGCACCTCGATCCCGGCGGAGCGGAAGCGGTTTTGCAGATCTTTCTGGGTCTGGGCCGGGTAGTTGGTGAGGAACAGGAGCTTGCTGCCCTGCTCCAGCAGGCGCTGGACGAAACGGTCAGCACCGGGAATGAGGTCGTTGTTGTGCAATATGACACCGTCGATATCACAGATGACGCTTTTCTTCATGGGAACTCCTTGTATAGGGCGCAAGAGCGGGGCTATGACGGTTGCCAACGCTTAATATCTTCAATTAGTTATGTTGTTTTTGTGACGCCATTATAAGTCTGTTTGATGACAAGTCTCCCCCACAAACAGAGATAGGTGCACAATGAACAGAAGAGGGGAGGGATCCGCTCTGCGAGTGGCAGATCCCGTGGTCTGTGCGTTGATGGAGCCGTCATCATGGATAACTTTATTGCCGGTTTGCCCAAGCTGGAGTTGCACCTGCATATCGAAGGGACGCTCGAGCCTGAGCTGATGTTTGCCCTGGCCAAACGCAACGGGGTGGTCCTGCCCTGGCCCGATGTCACCAGCGTACGCGCCGCCTACGACTTTGACTGCCTGCAATCCTTTCTTGACCTCTACTACCGTGGTGCCAGCGTGCTCATCACCGAGCAGGACTTCTTCGACCTCACCTGGACCTATCTTGAGCGCTGCGTCGCCGACAAGGTGGTGCATGTGGAGATCTTCTTCGACCCGCAGACCCACACTGCCCGCGGTATCCCCTTTGCGACTGTGCTGGGCGGCATCGAGCGGGCGTTGCAGAGCGGGGAGCGGGAGTTTGGCATCAGCTGGCGTCTCATCATGAGCTTCTTGCGCCATCTGAGCGAGGAGGAGGCGTTCGCCACGCTGGCAGAGGCCGAGCCCTTCCTCGCCCGCATTCATGGCATCGGCCTCGACTCGGGGGAGAAGGGCAATCCGCCCACCAAGTTTGCCCGGGTCTTTGCCCGCGCCAGAGCGCTGGGACTGCCGGTGGTGGCCCATGCGGGGGAAGAGGGGCCCGCCGACTACATCTGGCAGGCCATCCATGAACTGCAGGTGCGACGCATCGATCACGGGGTGCGTGCGGCAGACGATCCTGCACTGCTGCGCTATCTGGCCGATACCCGGCTGCCGCTCACCGTTTGTCCCCTCTCCAACACCCGGCTCAAGGTGTTTGACCGCATGGCCCATCACAACGTGCTTACCCTGCTGGAGCAGGGGCTCTGCGTCACCATCAATTCCGACGATCCCGCCTACTTTGGCGGTTACATGGCGGCCAACTTCCACGCCCTGGCCCATGACCTTGGCGCCAGCATGAATCAGCTCTGCCGCTTGTCGCTCAATGCCGTCGAGGCGAGCTGGCTGAGCCTGGCGGACAAGGCACGGCTCACCCGGGAGATCAGGATCTACGCTGCCTGTCACGGGGTCGCTCTCTACTAGTCGTGTGCAGCTGGCGGCATCGGCGACACAACACAGCAGGCCCGCCAGTGATGACGGGCCTGCTGTGTGTTGATGGGCTGGGTGCCTGAATGGGCTGCTAACCGGTCTCAGGTTGATTGCGGCTCGGTGGCCTCTTGATAGATCGGATAGTCGGTCAGTCCCGGCTCGCCACCACCGAACAGGGTGGCCGGATCGTGAGACGCCAGCGGATAGCCCTGGCGCAGCCGGTTCGGCAGGTCCGGGTTGGCGACGAAGGGGCGACCAAAGCCAATCATGTCGGCCCAACCGGCCTGGAGGGCTGCCCGTGCCCGCTTGCCATCGTACTTGCCCGCATAGATGAGGGTGTTGGGGAAGGCGTCCCGCAGCCCCTGTTTGAAGTTCTCCGGCATCAAGGGGGCATCGTCCCAGTCCGCCTCGGCGATGTGCAGGTAGGTCACATCCAGTTCTCCCAGCACGCGAGCGGCGGCCAGATAGGTCTGCTGCGGGTTGGCATCGACGGTGCCGTTGAGGGTGGTGAGCGGCGCGAGGCGCACGCCGACGCGGTCGGCCCCGATCTCGGCGCAGACCTCCTGTGTCACCTCTTTCAAGAAGCGCAGGCGATTTTCCAGCGAGCCGCCGTAGTTGTCGGTGCGGGCATTGGATTCGGAATCGAGAAACTGGTTGATGAGATAACCGTTGGCGGCGTGCAGCTCTATGCCATCAAAACCGGCGCGGATGGCGTTGCGGGCCGCCTGACGGAACTGGCCGATCACCTCGTCGATATCGCTCTGGGTCATGGCGCGCGGGGTGACGGTGTCGACAAAGCCGGGTGCATCGCTGCCGTTATCGACGAACACCTTGACGCCCACGGCCTTGATGGCCGATGAGGAGATGGGCTGGGCGCCGCCCAGGTTGTCGGGATGGGTGACCCGGCCCACGTGCCAGAGCTGGGCGAAGATGGTGCCCCCCTTGGCATGGACGGCATCGGTCACCAGCTGCCAGCCAGCCACTTGCTCGGCGCTGTGGATCCCCGGGGTCCAGGCATAGCCCTTGCCCATGGGGTCGATTTGGGTGCCTTCGCTGATGATGAGGCCCGCTTCGGCGCGCTGGGCGTAGTAGGCGGCCATCATGGCATTGGCCACATCACCGGGCTGGCTGGCGCGGGAGCGTGTCATGGGGGGCATGACGATACGGTTGTTAAGGTGTAACTGGCCCAGGCGCAGCGGGCAGAACAGGTGATCGTGGCTCATCGTGAGTGCCTCATGGTGGGAGTGAGGCCACTCTATCCCTGCGGCTTGTTGTGAAAAAGAGGGGTAATTGCAGAAAAGAATTGCCGTGATGGCATCAATCCATCGGCACAGGGCCAGAATGGCGCTCGCTGGCTTGCCCGCGGGCATCTGAAGGAGACGGAATAAGCAAAGAGGGCCGAAGCGGCCCTCTTTGTTGATGCGGCCGGGGCTCAGGCCCCCAGCAGCATGACCCGTACCCGCTCGATCCGGCGCTCGCTCACCTCGACCACCTCGAAGCAGAGTTGCTGCAGTTGCAGCTGCTGGCCGGGGGTGGGCAAGGAGCCGAAGTGTGAGAGCAGCATGCCCGCCAGGGTCACGTACTCGTCGCTCTCGCTCACCAGCCCCTCGTGCTCCAGCACCTGCTCCACATGGTGGATGTTGGTGCTGCCATTGATGAGCCAGCCTTCGCCATCACGCACCATGTCCGGGGTCTCGTCCTCGTCCGGCAGTTCGCCGACGATGGCCTCCAGCAGATCGTGGGTGGTGACCAGCCCCTGGATGACGCCAAACTCGTCGGAGACCAGGATCAGGCTCCCTTTGGCCTGACGCAGCTCTGCCAGCAGCCGGATCACGTTGATGCTCTGCGGCACTATGATGGGGTCGTTCTGCTTGGCCAGTTCGCTTAAGGGTTGCCCTTCGTTGAGGGCAAACAGCAGATCCCGCGCCTTGAGTACACCTATGACCTCGTCCAGATCACCGTCACAGACCGGGAACAGGCTGTGGGGCTCCCGTTGCAACACAGCGCGGATTTCCGCAGGCGAGTCGTTGACGTCGATCCAGGCCATGTCGGAGCGGGGAGTCATGATGGTGCGGATGGATCGCTCGGCCAGCGACAAGACACCGGTCACCATGTAGCGCTCCTCCTCGCCAAAGCTCACCGGGGCGGCGGCAGGGGCATCCAGATCATCGTCAGGCCTGTTCTGATACGTCTTGCTGCCCATCAGCTTGAAGATGGCTGCCGTGGTGCGCTCGCGCAGGGGCTGCTTGGCCTCGTGGCGCAGGGCGCTGCGCTGGGAAAGCTGGTTGAAGAACTCGATCAGCACCGAGAAGCCGATGGCCGCGTAGAGGTAGCCCTTGGGAATGTGGAAGCCAAACCCTTCTGCCACCAGGCTAAAACCGATCATCAACAGGAAGCTCAGGCAGAGCACCACCACGGTCGGGTGGGCGTTGACGAACTGGGTCAGGGGCTTGGAGGCGAGGACCATCACCAGCATGGCGATGGTCACGGCGGCCATCATGACACCGAGATGTTCCACCATGCCTACCGCCGTGATGATGGAATCCAGCGAGAAGACGGCGTCCAGCACCAGGATCTGGGCCACCACAACGCCAAAACTGGCGTAGACACCGCTGTGGCCACCGGACTCCGGGTTGGCCTCCAGCCGCTCATGCAGCTCTGTGGTGGCCTTGAACAGCAGGAACAGGCCACCGCCCATCAGGATGAGATCCCGACCGGAGAAGACCAGTTCGCCGAGCTGCAGAAGGGGGGTGGTCAGGGTCACCAGCCATGACATCACGCTTAGCAGGCCCAGACGCATCAGCAGGGCCAGCGACAGGCCTATGATGCGCGCCTTGTCCCGCTGGGCGGGGGGCAGTTTTTTCACCAGGATGGCGATGAAGACCAGATTGTCGATCCCCAGCACGATTTCCAGAATGATCAGGGTAAACAGACCAATCCAGATGTGGGGATCCAGCAGCAATTCCATGTATTGACCTCAATAAAAAACAGACAGAGCGGGTGTCAGTGACGGCGAAAAATGGCCGTGGAGCACGAGGCGTGGGTGTTTTCAGAGGCGCTGGTGGAGCAATAACAGATACATTTTGACAGGGAGAAACGAAGGGTAACTTCGGGGATTGTCCATGATGGGCAATAAAACCTCGGGTTAAGAATGAGCCCTGATAATAACGGCTGGCGGCAGTTTGGCAAGGGGCTGTTATGAAGATGTGATAATGGCGAGGAGGCGGCCAGGCTGCGCCTCCCGTTCGGCTATTTACAACCAGCGTTCTTCGTGGGTGAAGCAGACCGAGAGCCAGGCATCCCCCAAGGCATCGCCGATGCGGGACCAGAGCTCATGACGCAGGGCATCCTGACGCGCCACAGGCCACTCCTGTCCTATCGGCACCAGAATGTTGATTTCGAGATCGAAACGGCGGCCGCTTTTGGCCAGATGGCTGTAACACCTGATGCCGTGGCGCTGGCCCAACGCCTCTATCTCCTGATCGATGAGCTCTGGAATATACCCCTCGGGGGCGATCTTCAGCACTTCCCGCAGACTGTGACCAAGCACTTTGATGGGAACGATAGCGGCACACACGGCCAGCAGTGAGACCAGGGCGGGGTCGATATAGTGGTTGAATTGATCGTAGCCGATAGCACTCAATCCCATCGCCACCAGAAAACCCACCAGCAGGGTGGTACTTAAAATAGTATCAACCAGCCACTCTTGGGAATCGACTCGCACCAGTTCCGAGTTGAACTGTTTTGCTAACTCCACTTCTATAAAATACATCAGAGAGCACAAGACAGTAGCGATGGTTGACGCGATCAAAGCGTGACCAAGGCTAATCTCACGGCCACCAGATAACAGGGTCGTTATACCGCTATAGAGTGCCGCCAGACAGAGCAGTAGAATAATGGTGCCGTTAATGAAATTGGTGATGGGTTCAAAGTGGGCGTAGCCATACTGGAAACGGTCATCATCGGGGCGGGTAACGAGGTAGGCGGTCACCAGACCCAGGCCCGTCATACCCATACTGAATAAGCTAAAAAAGCCGTCGAGCATGATGGCATTGGAGCCGACCAGCAGGCCATAGCCGATACCGAAAATGGCAAAAAAAATACTACAGAATAGGGACAGGGTTAACGCCTGCTTTTCAGTGGTAATGAACTTATTAATGACTTTACTGAGCATATAGCTGTGATGAGCCATATAAATTCCTCCTTTCAAATGGTGAATATAGCCAAGTGCAAGCGGTTTTCTAGCTGATATACTGCCCGCTCACATGTGAGCGGACTGGCCTGATGCGCCCCAAAGAGGCGGCTGGCCAGTCGTTGTCGCCGGCGTGCCGGCATCAAGCAAAGGATGGGAACAAGGATTCATGATCCCGAGACTCGATTACCAGGACAGTTTGTCACCCGCAACCCTGCAGTTTCTTGAGTTGCTAGAGCTCCGAGCATTTCGTGGTGATATCGAAAAATCTTATGCAAGCCGGTTGGCGATGGCGACGGATAACAGCGTCTATCAGGTAGTACCTCAGGCGGTGCTCTATCCGCGCAGCGCGGATGACATTGCGGTGATGCTCAAGCTGGCCCGGGAGCCTATGTTTGCTGCCTTGAGTTTCTTCCCTCGTGGCGGCGGAACCGGCACCAATGGTCAATCCTTGGGCGGCGGCATTATCGTCGATCTTTCGCGCCATATGAACCAGATCATGGAAATTAATCTGGAAGAGGGCTGGGTGCGCGCCCAGGCCGGTGTGGTGAAAGACCAGCTCAATGCCTACCTCAAACCCCACGGTTACTTCTTCTCGCCGGATCTCTCCACCTCCAATCGCGCCACCTTGGGCGGCATGGTCAACACCGATGCCTCCGGGCAGGGGTCGCTCGTATACGGCAAGACCTCGGATCATGTGCTGGGCTTGAAAGCCGTGCTGGAGAATGGCGACATCATGGCCACAGAGCCGGTCAATGGTTCCCGTCTTGAAGACAAGCTGGCGCTTGAGAGTCGCGAGGGGGAGATCTATCGTACCCTCTATCGCATCGGCCGCGAGCGCCGCGCCGACATAGAGGCGACCTTCCCCAAGCTCAACCGCTTTCTGACCGGTTACGATCTCAAGCATCTCTATCAGCCCGACAGCGACACCCTGGATGTGAGCCGGGTGCTGTGCGGCTCGGAAGGATCGCTTGGCTTTATCACCGAAGCCAAACTCAACATCACCCTCATACCGCGCTACCGCACCCTGGTCAACGTCAAGTACGACAGCTTTCCGTCGGCTCTGCGCAACGCCCCCTTTATGGTCGAGGCGCAGGCCCTGTCGGTGGAGACGGTGGACTCCCGGGTGCTGGGGCTGGCCCGTGCCGACATCATCTGGCATTCGGTCAAGGCCTTCATTGAGGACGTGCCCGGCAAGGATCTGCAAGGGCTCAATATCGTCGAGTTTGCCGATACCGACGAGCAGGAGCATCAGGCCAAGGTGACCGAGCTGTGCCGCCGCATCGATGGGCTGCTGGCGAAAGAGGAGGCGGGCATTATCGGCTATCAGGTGTGCAGTCACCTGCCGAGCATCGAGACTATCTACGCCATGCGCAAGAAGTCGGTAGGGCTGCTTGGCAACGCCGAGGGGCGCAAGAAGCCAGTGGCCTTCACCGAAGACACCGCCGTGCCGCCGGAATCCTTGGCGGATTTCATCATGGAGTTTCGCGCCCTGCTGGATGGCCATGGCCTCGATTACGGTATGTTCGGTCACGTCGATGCTGGCGTGTTGCACGTGCGCCCTGCATTGGACTTGTGCGACCCGGAGCAGGAGGTGTTGCTGCGGCGCATCTCGGATCAGGTGGTGGCGCTCACCGCCAAATATGGCGGCCTGATGTGGGGGGAGCACGGCAAGGGCTTTCGCTCAGAATACAGCCCCGCTTTTTTTGGCGAGCTGTGGGAAGAGCTGCAGCGGGTCAAGGGGGCCTTCGACCCCGACAACCGCATCAACCCGGGCAAGATCTGCATGCCTTATGGTAGCGGGGCGCCGCTTGTGTCAGTGGACGGGCCCAAGCGCGGCAAGTTCGACCGCCAGATCCCGATTGCGGTGCGGGAAAGCTACACCCGCGCCATGGATTGCAACGGCAATGGCCTCTGCTTCACCTTCGAGACCGACTCCCCCATGTGCCCCTCGGTCAAGATCAGCCGTGATCGCCGCCACTCCCCCAAGGGGCGGGCGGGCCTGATGCGCGAATGGCTGCGTCAGCTGGCAGAGCAGGGCTTCGATCCGCTGGCCGAGGAGGTGGCGCTGCAAAGCGGCGGTCTGCGCTTCAAGAGCATTGTCGACAAGTTTCGCAACACCCTGGCCCGCGCCCGCGGCCAGTATGACTTCTCCCACGAGGTGATGGAGGCGATGGAGGGGTGCCTGGCGTGCAAGGCCTGTACCAGCCAGTGCCCCATCAAGGTGGATGTGCCCACCTTCCGTGCCCGCTTCATGCAGCTCTACCACAGCCGCTATCTGCGTGGCCCCAAGGATTACTTTGTCGGCACCGTCGAGAGCTATGCGCCACTGCTGGCCCGGGCGCCGAAACTGGTCAACTTCTTCCTGGAGAAAGAGTGGGCCCAGAAGGCGACCGAGAAGAGCATCGGCATGGTGGATGTGCCCCTGCTCTCCGTGCCCACCCTGGCCGAATCCCTGCACGATAACAAGGCGCGCTATTTCGACCTGCCGGGCCTTGAGGCCATGAGCCCCGAGCAGCGTGCCAACGTGGTGCTCATAGTGCAGGATCCCTTCACCAGTTATTACGACGCCCCCGTGGTGAGGGATTTGGTGAAGCTCGCCAGCAAGCTTGGGCTGCAACCTTATCTGCTGCCATTCAAGCCCAACGGCAAGCCCCAGCACGTGAAGGGGTTCCTGCGTGCCTTTGCCCGCACCGCGGCCAACAGCGCCCAGTTCCTCAACAAGATAGCGGCGCTGGGTATCCCCATGGTGGGAGTGGATCCTTCTCTGGTGCTCTGTTATCGCGACGAGTACGCCAAGGCCCTTGGCTCGGCCCGTGGCGACTTCCAGGTACTGTTGCCTCAGGAGTGGCTGCTCTCACTGCCGGCGCCTGAGCCCAAGACGGCGACCAAGGAGCAAGGGGATCGTCAGGCAGACGAGCCCTGGTATCTGTTTGCCCACTGCACAGAGAAGACAGCCAAGCCGTCGACTCACGGCGACTGGGGCACCTTGTTCCAGCGTTTTGGGGCCAGCTTGCAGCCTGTCTCTGTGGGCTGCTGCGGCATGGCCGGCACCTATGGCCACGACGCCAAACAGGTGGACAATTCCAAGGGGATTTATGGGCTTAGCTGGGCAGAGCCGCTCTCGCGTTTGCCCAAAGATCGCTGCCTGGCCACTGGTTACTCGTGCCGCAGCCAGGTCAAGCGGATGGAGGGGGAGAAACTCAAGCATCCGCTGCAGGCCCTGCTGGGACTGCTCTGATGCTGACGTTGCCGAAACGGTTTCGGGTGCCGCAAGCTTTTCGGCACCCGCGTTTCTTGCTGTTGCCAGCCACCTCCGCTCAGGCGGTGGTGGAGTTTGTGGCCATGTTGCGCGAGCGCGAGCAGCTCCATCAGCTGTTTCGCCCGGATGACGTCTGGCCTTCTGCCCAGTTCAGTCT
>NZ_CAWNYS010000346.1:0-3206 GCF_963878295.1 Aeromonas sp. HMWF014
GAGTACGGCTACCCTGCCGGTGCTGTTGTCGACCTCCATCGCCATCGCTATCGGCTGCTACCTGCCGTTTTCGCCGCTGGCGGAGCACTTCGGCTTTATCACTCTGGAAGCGCCCAAGTACTTCATGTGGCTGGTGATCACCATGCTGGCCTACATGGGGCTGACTCAGGCGATCAAGACCATCTACATCAAGCGCCACGGTCAGTGGTTCTGACGGGATAAGCCTGGCCATCAAGCGCCACCGTCAGTGGTGTTCGGTGTGAGCCAGATTGTGATGCGGGTCTTTATCCGTGTGAATGCAAAGAGGGATGGCTCAGGCCATCCCTCTTTTTCATGAAGCCAGGGGGAGATCAGTGCGGGACCAGAGCATATGCCTCGCCGGCCATACCGGTCAGGATGGAGAGGCTGACGGCGCCGAACAGCAGACCCGTGACCAGATTGAGCGGGCGCTGGATACGACCAAGCAGGCGTTGGGCCCGCGGGGTGGATAGGCTCCAGGCCAGCACGCCGAACCAGACCAAAGAGAGCAGGAACAGCTCCAGCACCAGCAGGCCGCGCGTCAGCCCGTCCACCTGCGGTGTCACCATGGCCGCCAGCAATCCCATGAAGAACAGCAGTGCCTTGGGATTGAGCAGATTGGTGGCGAGCCCGTTCCATACCCCCTTGCGCCAGCCCTGTTGCTCACCTCCCGCCTTGAAGGCCAGCGCTGCCGAACTGCGCCAGGCGGCCTTGATTGCTCCCCAACCGAGCCAGCCGAGATAGAGGGCGCCGACCACCTTCACCGCCATGAACAACCAGGGATGTTCGGCGATCAGCAGGCTGATGCCGGTCAGGCTGAGGGTGGCGTGTACCAGGATCGCCAGCGCTATGCCGAACGCGGCCCCCAGGGCCGTGGGTCTGTGCAGACTGGTGCGCAGGATCAGCGCGAAGTCCGGTCCCGGGCTCGCCAGGGCGACAAGATGGATGAGACCTATGGTCAGAAACAGGCTGGTGAACATGGCAAAACCTCAACGACAGTATGAGGGGGAAGCATGGGGGATCAGGGCTGGGGGAGATTGTAAAAGATTGCATCTGCTGACGGTCATCAGCTGGTTTGGGCTGTCATGGTCCTTATCTAGCCGGGCTGGCCCGTAAAAGATTGCATCTGTTGGCGGTAGTCCGCCGGGGTGAGCCCGAATGCCTGTCGAAAACCGTGGTGAAAGTGGCTCTGGTCGAAGAAGCCGACCGCCAGTGCCACGTCGCTCACCGGCAGACCGCTGCCGAGCAGGCGCTTGCCCTGCTCCAGTCGCAGCCGTTTGAGCCAGGCATAGGGGGTCATGCCGGTCTTTTTCTTGAACTGGCGCAAGAAGGCGAAGCGATCCAGCCCGAACAGGGCGGCCAGATCTTCCAGACTGTGGCGTTCATCCAGGCGGGCCAGCAGATAGTCCCGCAGGTATCTGAGCTGTGGATCCGCTAGGGCGTGGCGCTCAGGTGCGATGTGCAGCAGTTCGCCGAGCAGAGCGAGCAGCTGACTCTCCGCCAGCAGGCCGTCCGGTTGGGGATTATCCAGATACATGTGCAGCTGGGCGAAGCCCTGATAGAGGTCGGGGCGGCTCTGCAAGCCCTTGTCGAAGAAGGGGTCCGGGCTATCTGGCAGCCAACGTGCCAGCTGTTCGGGATCAATGGCAAACACCCGCACCTCGTACCCTTCTGGCTGCAGGCTGAGGCCGTCGTGCATTTCGTCCGGGTTGACGGTGGAGAGCTGGCCACGTACCAGATTGTGGCTGCTGCCCTTGTGGATGAATTTCTGGCCGCCCTGCTGCACCAGACCAATGTGATAGTCCAGGTGAACGTGGCGGCCATAGCTGAACTCCCTGTGGTGGGAGTGCGAGAGTTCAACCCCCGGCAACAGCCGGGATTGCCAGTAGTGGATGCGGGATGGGGGAGGGCTCATCGACTATTGATAACCTGAAATCCGAATGTTGGCTTGTAGATTATTGCAGCGTCGATGAGCCATGGCGTCAACTCTGGCTGGCCGCCCTGCGCCGCTTGCCGCTGCGCAACCCGTCCAGACTGAACAGTACAAGCGCACTCCAGATGCAGCCGAAGGTGATCAGCTTGTCCAGCGCCAGCTCTTCCCCGTAGAGAGTGACCGCCAGTATGAACATCAGGCTGGGGCCTATGTACTGGAAGAAACCCAGGGTGGAGAGTTTGAGCCGGGTGGCGGCGGCGGTGAAGCAGAGCAGGGGCGCCGTGGTGACTGCACCGGCGGCGATCAGCAGCAGGTTCAGTTGCCAGCCGTTTTCTGTCATGTGACTGGTGGGGCTGTCGGCGAATCCCCACAGGTAGATGGCGGCCGGCGGCAGCATGATCATGGTCTCGATCAGCAGGCCCGTGAGGGCATCGAGAGCCAGCTTCTTGCGGATGAGGCCGTAGATGGCAAAGCTGGAGGCCAGCACCAGCGCAATCCAGGGCAGGGAGCCGAAGGCGATGAGCTGGACGGCGACACCGATCACCGCCAGTCCCACTGCCCACCACTGCAGGCGGCGCAGCCGCTCGCTCAGGAACAGCATGCCGAGCAGCACGTTGAACAGCGGATTGATGTAGTAGCCGAGGCTGGCATCCAGCATGTGGCCGTTGTTGATGGCCCAGATAAAGAGCAGCCAGTTGCCGCCGACGGTGACTGAGGTAAAGGCCAGGGTGAGCAGCACTTTGGGCTGGCGCAGCACGGCCTGCACCTTGTGCCACTGGCGGCCTAGCAAGGTCAGCACCATCAGCAGGACGCAGGACCAGATCATGCGATGGGTCAGGATTTCGGGGGCCGGTACGGCTGAGATGGTCTTGAAATAGATGGGGGCGAGGCCCCAAAGGGTATAGGCGCACAAGGCATAGATGATGCCCTGACGCTGAGCTTGTTGCTGCATGCGGATAACCTTCACTGGAGAGTCGGATGCTGGAAAACATCGAAAAAAATCAGTGTAGCGATCCTTTTGGAGGGAAAGAAGTGAATAAATGATAATCAGCGGATTTTAACGACAGGCTTCTCTGCTCAGCGGCCCCCGCCGCGACGGATCTTCTCGACGTCCGCCAGCAACCACAGCATGAGTGCGATGGCGGAGATCCATGGACCCCAGGTCACATAGGCCTCACCCTGTCCCAGCAGGTAGAACAGCAGCGGCAGTCCTATCACCAGAAACAGTACACTTCCCAGAAAAAATAACATTTTT
>NZ_CAWNYS010000347.1:0-4330 GCF_963878295.1 Aeromonas sp. HMWF014
AAGGAGGGCTCGAGCCCATCTGGCAGGCGGTGCAGCTGCTGATGGGGAACGACTACATGACGGGCGCCAGTATCCGGGTCGATGGCGGTCGCAGCCTGGCCGTCATCTGAGCCCTGATCCAGGGTTGTAATGGTGCCAGCCCTGATCTTCAGCTCCTGGCGACAGAGACCTCTGTTGCCTGATACAGGGCGAGGGGGGTGAGGCCGACCCGCTGCTCCTCGATCACCTTGCCCTCCAT
Source organism: Aeromonas sp. HMWF014 (assembly GCF_963878295.1). Lineage (NCBI taxonomy): Bacteria > Pseudomonadati > Pseudomonadota > Gammaproteobacteria > Aeromonadales > Aeromonadaceae > Aeromonas > Aeromonas sp. HMWF014. The sequence goes on from NZ_CAWNYS010000347.1 coordinate 239, forward strand.
CAGCCGGGTATGCAGTGGTAGCATCACCTTGTGGTCGTGCACCTCCCCCTGCCCATACAGTTCGGCCAGCAGCTCGTTGAGATAGGCATCGACCCGGGTGGCGGCGAAGTCATCAGTCGGGCTGCTGGCCAGAATGTCTATGTCCAGCGGCCGGTCGATCACCTTGCAGTTCGGATCGCTGCGATCCCGACCGTGCGCCAGCTCCATGGCGATGAAGAAGGTTTTCAGCTGCTGGGGCGCCAGCGTGCTTTCGGTGACAAACAGGCAGTTGAGGAAGTCGTGACGGGAGTGCATTCCCACCGGCTTGGTCTGGATCACCGAGCTCAGATGCAGGCGACCGAAACGCTCGAGCAGTTCGCCGAGCGCCTGGCTGACATGCTGATGGGGATCGAGATTCGATCCAATGCTGCACAGATAGAACATCTTTATCGGTCCTTGCGTAGGGCTCATATGAAATATATACACAGCTCACGATAATCGGATTAACTATGCATTAACATCAACTTGTCTGTTGTGATCAAGCTCTGTGTTGGCAAAAAGGAGGTTTGCATGAGTGTGGAACTGAAGTGGGCACTGTTGACCACGTCTGGCGCGTTGGCGATGATCCTGATTATCTGTGTGGTATCCGTCGGTCTGGCGTGAACCCCATCCCTCATTTTGCAGTATGAACCGGCCCCCTGGCCGGTTTTGCTTTTTGGGGGAGTGCGGATATGCTGGCCCACCCATGATGAATCGAGATAGTCCAAGATGACCAAGGTACGCCCACGCTCCCTGTTGCAAGTGGTATTGATGGGCTTCGTCCTGGTATTGATGCCGCTGGGCGGCATGATCTGGCACGACAGCCAGGCTCTCGAACACCTCAGCCAGTTGACCAGCGACGAGCTGGAACGGGCGGTGCGCGATACCCGACGGGCGACACTGTTCACCACTCAAGCCATTGATCTGGAGCGTACTCTTCGTCGTTATGCCGTACTGGGAGATGATCGCATCCTGGCCAGTTACCAGCAGCAGCTGGCGAGCTATCGCAGCCTGCTCGCCGCCCATCAAAGTTCGATCCCGGATGCCGAGGTCTACACGGGGCTCGAACAGGCGCTGACCTGGCTCGACAGCATGCAGGATCTGACCCGCGCCAAGGCCGAATCGACCAGTCCGAAGTTTGATGAATTTAATCAATTTAATCAGCAGCTTGAGATAATTACCCGCAACCAGGTTGACGAGCATGTGAGCCGGGTGCGAGCCACTATCGCCGACCTGATGACGGAGATCTGGTGGGTCAGCGGCTTCGTGGCCGTGCTCAGCCTGCTGCTGGTATTGCTGTTTACCTATCTGATCATCCACCCGGTACGTCAGATTGAGTCGCGGATCTTGAGCCTGGGTGCCGGTGTGGAACCGGACAAGCGCCCGGTGGACGGGCCGGCTGAGCTGGTGTTGCTGGGAGAGCGGATCGGTTGGCTGCACGACAAATTGAAGGAGTTGGAGCAGCAGAAATACCAGTTCCTGCGCCACGTTTCTCACGAGTTGAAGACCCCGCTGGCGGTGTTGCGGGAGGGGGCGGATCTGCTCTCAGAGCAGCTTGTGGGGCCCTTGACCCCGGATCAGCAGGAGATCTGCCAGATGCTGGAAGAGAACAGCCGCCGGCTGCAGACTCTGATCGAACGCCTGCTCGACTTCAACCGCCTCAGCCAGCAGGAGGTGTTCAGCTTGACCCCGGTGGCGTTGGCGCCCCTGCTGTCTGAATTATCTGTCGAGTACCGGCTGGCGCTGGAATCCAAACAAATCAGTGTACACTTGCCGACCGATCCAATCATGCTGCAGTCCGAGTCGTATCGCTTGCGGTTGATCCTCGACAATCTGTTTTCCAACGCAGTCAGTTATGGCGCCAAGGGTGGCCAGATCTGGATCCGTGCCGGGCAGGATGTCGATGGCGGCTGGCTGGAGGTGGCTAACGAGGGGCCCTCCATTCCGGTGGCCGAGCGGGAACGGATCTTCGAGCCGTTCGAACAGGGCAGCATAGTGCGACAAGGTTTGTTGAACGGCTCCGGTATGGGGCTCTCTATCGCTCGCGAGTCGGCGATGAGTCTTGGCGGCGAGCTGGTATTGGTTGAAGATGAACAGGCGGATGTCTGTTTCCGGTTGACGTTGAAGTGAAGCCTAAGATGAAACAATGTGTTGTTCCGGTATTGATGATGGGGCTGCTCACAGGCTGCTCCCTGTTGCCAGCGCGTGAACCGGTGGTGTCGTCGGATCTCGCCCTCGCCAAGCGGATGGAGTTTGCCAACAAGGAGATGCAGGTGCGCCTGCAGTACTCGGACTGGTTGCTGGCCAGCCATGCCCAGCAGCGGGTGCAGGAGCGTCAGCGCCTCAAGGGGGCGACCGATATCGAGAGCCGTGTCAGTCTGGCCATGGTCAATACGCATCCGTCTGAGTCGGTGGCAAATCGCCGGGCCGGACTGGACAAACTCAAAAGCCTGCTGCCGGAGCTGGGGCTGGATGCCCAGGCCTTCCTGCGCAGCTGGATTGCCCTCGGTGAGGAGTTGCTGGTCCGTGATAGCCGACGCGACGATCAGAGTCAGGAGGTGCAGCGTCTGCATCGCCAGATCGAACAGCTCTCCGCCATCGATGAACAGCTCAATCAGCGCAAGCTGAACGGCAATGGCGAGGCGCTAAAATGAGTCGCATCCTGCTGGTCGACGACGATGTCAGCCTGCTCAAACTGATGAGCATGCGCCTGCGCAGCCAAGGCTACGTGGTGGATACCGCCGACAGCGCCGAAGGGGCGCTGGACAGACTGCGCCAGCAGCGGGCCGATCTGGTGCTGAGCGATCTGCGCATGACTGGCATGGACGGGCTGGCGCTGTTCGAGCGTATCCAGTCCCAGTGGCTGGGGCTGCCGGTCATCATAATGACAGCCCACGGTACGATACCCGATGCCATTCAGGCCACCCGTTCCGGGGTGTTCAGCTTTCTCACCAAGCCCATCGACAAGGATGAGCTGTTTGCCACCATAGAGCATGCGCTGAGCCTGACTCGCCCAAAGCAGCGGCAGGATTGGCAATCGCTGATCCTGACCCGCAACCCACAGATGGAGCAGCTGCTGATCCAGGCCAACAGCATAGCCGGCATGGACGTGCCCGTGCTGATCATGGGGCCGTCCGGTTCTGGTAAAGGGGTGATGACCCAGGCACTGCATCAGGCCAGCAGTCGCTGTGACAAGCCGTTGCACGCCATCAACTGCGCCGCCTTGCCGTGGAATGCATTGGATCTGCAGCTGTTTGGCGAGGACGGTCAGTCCGGCCTGTTCGAGCAGGCCAAGGGGGCGACCCTGTTTCTCGACGAGATAGGAGGTCTGTCGGAGTCATTGCAGGCCAAGCTGCTGCAGGTGCTGCAGGAGTACGGTCAGGGTATCCCCGAGGTGCGGGTCATCAGCTCCAGTCATCAGGATCTGGTGGCGGCGATGGAGGAGGGGCGCTTTCGGGAGGATCTCTTCTACCGCCTCAACGTGGCGAACATCACATTGCCGCCCCTCAGTGCCCGCAGTGAAGATATTCCGCTGCTGGCCAGACAGGCGCTGGACGAATATCGCAGCCGTCACGGCGACTGCGCGGCCCTCGGTTTCTCGCCGGAGGCACTGGCCCTGCTGGCCGCGGCGGGTTGGCCCGGCAACGTGCGCCAGCTCTACAGCGTGGTGGAACAGCTGGCCAGCCTCTGCTGTAGCCCTGTGATCGGCGCCGCCATGGTGGAGTCTGCCCTGAGCGGCGGCAGCGGCGGCATCCCCTCGTTCAACGAGGCGCGTGCCGAGTTCGAGAAGGAGTATCTGATCCGCCTGCTGCGTACCACTGAGGGCAATGTGACCCTGGCGGCCAACATGGCGGGAAGAAACCGTACCGATTTTTACAAGTTATTGAATCGGCACGGTATAGAAGCAGCAAATTTCAAGTCGAAGGGATAAGCCGGGCAGGAGAGGCCTGTGTGTCGGCGACGGATTATCCGCTGGTGAGCGTCATTCAGGCGGGATCGACCACGGCGGTAGCGGCTTGGGCTTTCTGGGTTTTATGGGAGAGCCAGAGGCCGCTCGCCTTCATCAGGTAACCG
>NZ_CAWNYS010000348.1:0-6117 GCF_963878295.1 Aeromonas sp. HMWF014
GCCCAGCACCTCGCGCCGGCGACGGCTGCTCACCAGCTTGTCCTGCTCAAGGTGAGCCAGCCTGGCCTTGAGCTCGGTCTGCTTCTCCCTGGCCATCCGCAACGCGGCCACCGCCTCCTCGAGCTGGCTGGCGGCATGCAACAGCCGCTGTTGCCATTCGCCTTCGACCTCGGCGATGACGCGCCCTCCCAGACAGGCCTCGCGGCTGGCGAGCAACCCCTGGCGCTGCAACTCGGCCTCTTTGTAGTCGCGCTCCAGCTTGTGCAGCAGCTCGTTCTGGCTCTGCACCCGTGCCTCCTGCGCGCTCACGCCCGGCGTCAGGCTCGCAAGTTCACTGCCCAACTGCTCCCACTCGCGCTGTCCCTGCAAATAGGCCTCGCAGGTCTGCTGCCATTCGAGCCACTGCCGGCTGCCGAGCCACTGACGCCAGGGTTCGGCTCCCATCTGTTCATCGAGTCGCGCTTCCCCCTGCACCAGGCGCTGGCGCAGCGCGACCTCCTGCTCGGCCAGCGCTTTTAGCTCGGCCTCCCACGCGATCTTCTGCCGCTCGGCCTCCTGCCACTGCTGTTCGAACTGCTGATGACGGGCCGTCAACTGGGTCAGCTGATTGCGCAGCCCCATCAACATCTGCTGGCCTTGCTGGGCCTGTTGCAGCTGTCGCTGTCCGGCCACCAGACCCAGCTCCAGAGTCTCTCCCTGTGCCAAGAGATGGGCCAGCAGATCTGCCCACTCCGCCGGACTCTGACGTAGGGGCAGCCCGTGCCCCAACAGGGTATTGCCGCCCAGTTGCAACCAGCGCTGGGTCAGCTGTTCGGATCTCGCCTCAAGCTCCGGCTGGCGCTGTTGGCGGGCGGCAAGCTGACGGGCCAGTTCAACCCGTTCGCTCTCCCCCTGAATATATTGGTGATTGAGCCGCTCCCACTCGAGCTCCAGCTGACGGGCTCGATCGGCCAGCTGGGCCAGTATGCCAGCCACCTGCGGCTGGCTCTGGCGATAGGGGTGCTCCTCGGCGCCGCAGAGCGGGCAGGGGGAGCCATCGCTCAGCACGTGACGATACTGCTCGAAGCTGGCCACGGCGCGGGCCTGCTCCAGGGCATGGCGCGCCTCGCCACGCTGGGTGGCAAGCCGTTCCAGCGCCGGCACCAGCTCATCGCGCTGACCGACCAGCCGGTGCAGATGTTGCTCGAGCAGCGCCATCTCTTGCAACAAGCGCTCCTGTTGCTCGCTGTGATTGCGGCCCGCCTCCGCCAGCTCCAGCAGTTGCCGCACCCGCGCCAGCTGCTCGGTCTGGGCCTGCCGCTGCTCCTGCGCCTTGGCAACCTGACCATCCCACTCCTGCGCCTGCAACTGATCATGCTGCTGTTGCAGCCGTGTGCGCTCCTGCTGCCAGCCGTCCCGCTCCTGCTGACCCTGCTCCAGCCGGCTGTTGAGATCGCGCAGGGCATGGCCCTTGTGCTCACGGCTCTGCTGCAAATGTTGCAGCTGATCCCGACCCTCTGCCCAATCCTGCATGGCCGCCAGCAAGGGTTGCCACTGCCGCGCCAGCGGCGCCAGCGCCTTGCGCTCATCCAGCCAGCGTGCCCATTGCTGGCGCCGTGTCTCGAGTGCCTGCACCCGGCTCGCCTGCTCTTGCCACTCCTGCTGCAGTGCCAGTTGCAAGGTACGCGCCTGCGCCCCCTGCTGCTGGACGTCCTGCAACTGGCTGCCCTTCTCCCTGATGCGGGTATCGAGCTCCTGCGCCCGCTTGAGCTCGGGTTGCAGCGCTCCCCATTCACGCTCGGCGGCTATCTTGTCGGCCAGCAGGTGCTGCTCGCGCAGCGCGACCTGCTGCTGCGCCAGTTCAACCTGTGCCAATTCAGGCCCCAACTGGCCGATAAGCTGCTCCTGCTGCTGCACCTCCAGGGTAAGACGCGCCAGCTCGTCGTGATCGGCGCGTGCCACCTGGGCCTGCTCGGCGCGGGTAAACTCCTCCCGCTCGGGAGCGGCCAGGGCATGAGCCGCTTCTGCGGCAGCCAGTGCCGCCTGCCCCTCCTGACAGGCCAGCAACTGGGCGGCGATGCGATTGTTGAGATCACGCAAGTCCTGCAACAGCTGGCGTTGCTGCTGCTCGTGCTTGAGACCGGTGGAGCAGCCCAACTGCCGGGCGACCCACTGCTCGCGGGTCGCCTCGTCCATGAGTGCCACGTCGCCGAGCCGTTGCCCGATGGCGGCCAATTTTTGCTGCTCCTCCCGCGCCCGCTCATGGGTCTGGATGGAGATAACGGAGTAAAGCTCGGTACCGGTCATGCGTTCAAGCAGGGCGGAGCGCTCGTCGGCACTCGCCTTGAGAAACGCGGCAAACTCCCCCTGAGGCAGGATCACGGCGCGGCGAAATTGCTCCCAGGAGAGCCCCACCAGCTCGTCGATGCGATCCTGCAGCTCCCGCTTGCTGCCGGAGAAAACCTGCCCGCTCGCCACGTCGGTCAGGCTGCGCTCCTGGGCCTGAAAGCGCCCCTCCGAACGATTACGGGCCCGGCGCACCGCCCAGCGCGCCAGCCAGATCCGGCCGTCGCAGCCGCGAAACTGCACCTCGGCACAGCCGCTGGCGTGGCCACGGCTGAGGATGCCGCGCACGTCATTGGCCTTGAGCTTCTCCTCGTCATCCGCTCGGCCCACCTCGGCCACGTGCTTGCGATTGGCGATGAAGCGCGGCATCTCGTCGTACAGCGCCAGACAGATGGCATCGAGCAGGGTGCTCTTGCCCGCGCCCGTGTTGCCGGTGATGGCAAACAGACCGGCGGCGCCAAGCGCCCCCTTGGTAAAGTCGATGGTGAAGAGCCCGGTCAGACTGGCCAGGTTTTCACCCCGAAGGGAGAGGATCTTCATATGCCGGACTCCTTCACCTGTTGCAATATCTCTTCAAACGAGGCCACCAGCTCGGCCTCGGGTTCACCGTCAAACTGACGCTGATAGCAGAGCCTGAACACCTCTGTGGGGGAGAGCTCATCCAGCCTGCGCTGATGGGAGCCATCGGCCAGCCCCTGCCCGGATCCCAGATAACGGGTGCTGATGCGAGCCAGACGCACGGGTTTGCCCACCAGCGCTGCCAGAATGCGCTCGCGGATGCGGGCCTCGGGTCTGGGCAACAATAGTCGCACTTCGAGGAAGGGCTGGGCTTCTTGTTGGCAAGCGGGTAGCGTCAGCGCCTCGATGGCCTGGAGCGCCCCCTCCAGTTCGCTCTCGGGCAGCCGGATCATCTCCACCGCGCGGGGTACCGGGATCCGCTCCAACCCGGCCAGTTTCCCCCCCGCAAAGGTCACTTCCAGCACCTGATGGTTATAGTTGGCCTCAGCGAGCGAGAGCGGCAACGGCGAACCGCTGTAGTGCACCCCTTCGGCCGGGCTCTGGGCCAGATGCAGGTGCCCGAGCGCCGTGTAGTCGGCAGCGGCGAAGATGTCGGCTGGCAGGGCATGCTGGTTACCGCCGAGCACCCGCCGCTCGGAGAGCTCGGAGAGCTGGCCCGCCGCCAGATAGGCGTGGCCCATGGCGATCAGCGCCTGATCGGGCTCGCAGCGCGCCCGCCCGGCACTCAACACCTCCTCATAGACCTGCCGTACCCCTTCAATCAGCCTGTCCTGCCCCTCTGCCAGTTGCTCGACCCTCAGATCGCTGCTGCGCAGGAACGGCACAGCGGCGCACCAGGCGGCTATCTTGCCTTCCCTGTCTTGCAGCGGCACCAGCAGGCGGTCGGTCTCAAGCTTGCCATCACTATCCCGGCTGATGCTGCCCACCAGATGCAGGTCAAAGGCCCGCAGCAGCTCGTGGGGCGCATCCAGCTTGGAGGGTGAGTCGTGATTGCCGCCGATCAGCACCATGTTGAGGCGGGGCATCTCGGCCCGCAGTCTCGCCAGGAAGCGATAGAGCTGCTGCCAGGCGCTCGCGGGGGGATTGGCGGTATCGAACAGATCGCCCGCCACCAGCAGGGCGTCGATCTGACGCTGCTTGAGGGTGTCGCTCAACCAGTCGAGAAAAACGTCGTGTTCAAAGCGGCGTTCATGACCATGGAGTTGGTGGCCAAGGTGCCAGTCGGCGGTATGCAGGATCTTCATGAGAATGCGGCTCGAAATGGGGGAGAGGTGCCCACGGCACCCAATGGAGACAAGATGAGGATACGCCACCCTTTTTTCAAGCAAAACAGGCCGGTGGCGTCAGATCAGGCGGACTCGCAGCACATCTTGTACTGGGGATGACCGGTGAGGGGATCGAACTCCTCCCTCTCTATCACGAAGCCTCGGCGGCGGTAGAAGCGCACCGCCTGTTCGTTCTCCACAAACACCCGCGCATGCAGCCTGGCCCCCTGTAACTTGGCCTCCTGCAACAGGGCGTGGCCGACGCCGCGCCCCTGGCGGTCAGGACGCACAAACAGGGCCGCGAGGTAATCATCCGCCAGTGCCATGAAGCCGAGCAGCTCACCGCGCTCCTCGAAGACCCAGATACGGGCCCGGTCGAGATAACGGGTGCGCAGATCTTCCTGGGCCTGCCACCAGCAGGAGGCATCAACGAAATCGTGGGCCTGCAGGGAGGCCAGCAACCAGATTTCGACGATCTCATCCATGTCCTCGGACCGACTCGGCCTCAACATATTTGCATCCTTGTTAACAATCTGAACACTCGCAGTCTAGGAGAGTTTGATGACAGGATTGGGGCGAATATGACTCCCTGTGAACTCGATCGCCCTTTATTTAGCGAGAATGATTGGCTGATCACAAAGCGCCTCTCTAGTACAATGCCCGCCGGACAATCTATGAGACCGAGGACGCCATGTGGTTTAAAAACCTGCAGATTTATCGCTTTACCCGCCCCTTTGACCTGACAGTGGATCAGCTGGAAACCCAGCTCGAGGCCTGCGCCTTCACCCCTTGTGGCAGTCAGGACATCTCCCGGTTCGGTTGGGTCAAGCCCCTTGGCAAATTCGGCTCGACCCTGACCCACTCTGCCTCCGGCCACATCCTGCTCTGCGCCCGCAAGGAAGATAAGATGCTGCCGGGTTCCGTGGTCAAGGAGATGCTGGCGGAGAAGGTAGAAGCGATCGAATTCGAGCAGGGCCGCGCCCTCAAAAAGAAAGAGAAGGAAGCGCTGAAGGAGGAGATACTCCACACCCTGCTGCCCCGTGCCTTCAGTCGTACCAGCCAGACCTTCGCCTGGATCAATCCGGCCGACAATCTGATGGTGGTGGACGCAGGCTCCGCCAAGAAGGCGGACGATCTGCTGGCGCTGCTGCGCAAAAGCATCGGTACCCTGCCGGTGGTGCCGGTGGCCCTCAAGAACCCGCCCGAGATCACCATGACCGAGTGGCTGAGCGAGGGTAATCTGCCCGCCGCCTTCGCGCTGGAAGATGAAGCCGAGCTGCGCAGTGCCATGGAGCACGGCGGCATCATTCGCTGCAAGCAGCAGGATCTGATGACGGATGAAATCAAGAACCATTTGGCCAATGACAAGCTGGTGACCAAGCTGGCCCTCAACTGGGGCGAGACCCTGAGCTTCGTGCTGGGGGACGACCTCTCCATCAAGCGCCTGAAATTCAGCGAAGAGCTGCGCGAGCAGAACGACGACGTCACCAGCGAAGATCCCGCCGCCCGTCTGGATGCGGATTTCGCCCTGGTGACCGCCGAACTGGCCCAGTTCATCCCGGCGCTGTTTGCCGCCCTGGGTGGCGAAGAACAGTCCATCTAAGCTCGCTTGCATGGGTCACTGGCAACGGCCATGAACATTGTAAAAACTGCCTTCGGGCAGTTTTTTTGTTTCTACTGTGGGTAACCTCTATTGATAGATGAGTAAGGTATTGATCCTGTTCAATAACTTGAGCAACCAGCGCCAATCGTGACATAGTCCCCCCTCGCGCTCATAAAACAGACAAGGAGAGTGTCATGTTGCTCAAACCCCTGGGCCTCGCCGTTGCCCTCGCCCTGCTGGCCGGTTGTGCCAGTGACAAAGGCTTTCACTATGCCCCGCCTCCCCAAACCCTGATCGCCCCGGAAGCCGCCAGCGGCTGGGCCGACAAACAGGGCTGGCAGGGCAATAACTTCATGGTGGCGGCTGCCAACCCGCTGGCGGTGGATGCGGGCTACCAGATCATCC
>NZ_CAWNYS010000349.1:0-3190 GCF_963878295.1 Aeromonas sp. HMWF014
GTTCCTGACTGCTGTCCAGGTTGGCGGCCAGCACTGGGAAGTCGAGCTGGCGCAAAAACTCCACCAGAGGACCGTTGCCCAGATCGAATTCGTGATTGCCGATCACCATGGCATCCGGCTGCAGCAAGCTCAGCAGATCTGCGTTGGCTCGCCCCTTGAAACGGTTGAAATAAAGCGAACCCTGGAAGGTGTCGCCGCCGTGCAGGAGCAGGCAGGTCTGACCCGCCGCGTCTGCCTGCTGACGCAGGGCGGTGAGCCGGGAAAGGATGCGGGCATAGCCGCCACATTGAGTACGCCACTCGGACTCGCCAACGGGGGAGAAGCGCATGGGGGCGCCATCGAAATGGGAGTGGCAGTCACTGAAGTGGGCAAGTTGAACCGTAATACTCATCTCGGTCCTCCTTAGAGAAAAAAAGAGCTCAGAGTCTACTCCAACCTCGGGGGAAGATACCAGCCCGGCAGGACGCCGGGCTGGTGAGGAAAGCGCCAGTTCTGGCAGGGGCCAGAGTCAGTCCCCCCGCAGGTTCAGGCCGAATGTCAGGCGGGCACCATGATCTGGGTGGCGAGGATCACCACCAGCAGGCCGACCGCGACCGGCATACTGGTGCGCTTGACCACCTCGAACGGCGAGAGCTTGCCCATCCCCGCACAGGCAACCACCACGCCGGAGACCGGGGATATGGTGCGGCCAAGGTTGGAGGCCTGCAGCATCGGGATCACCAGATAGGCCGGGTTGATGCCAAGGCTGCTGGCCAGATTGGGGATCAGCTCCACGAAGGCGTAGAAGGGGGCATTGCCCGAGCCGGTAGTGAAGGCGGCCAGGGTGGTGATCACCACCAGTGACAGCATCATGATCATGCCGCCCGAGCCGAGATCCTGTGCATGGGCAAGCAGGGTGTCGATAAAGCCGATAGTCATCAGACCCTGGGCAAAGACACCGGCACCGACCAGCAGCATGACCACACCAGCGAAGGCATCCGCCATGTGACGCCAGCAGACCTGCAGTCCGTCCAACAGCTCCTTGCCGTTGCGGATCCGCACCAGCTCCAGCAGGCTGGCCAGCACCATGCACATCACTATGATGGTGACGATATCCAGCTGTGGACCCCATTTGCCGTCAAATACCAGCACCCCGATGATGGGAGTAAACGGCAGTATGGCGTAGAAGGCGGGGGCGGTGGTGACCAGATCACCCGGGGCGACCGGCTCATTGTGCTCGCCAGACTTCTGGTCCAGGTAGCGCTGCCAGAAGAAGTGAGTCACCGCCATGCAGGCGATGGCAATCAGCGAGATGGGCAGAGTCAGCTTGAAGGCAAAATCGAGCAGCGGCATGTTGGCGGCCTGAGCCGCCATCACCACGTCACCGGAGGTCGGTGCCAGAATGATGGCGGCTGGCGAGGCGCACACCGCCGCCGCCGCGCCACGGGAGATCCCCATGTTGACCATCAGCGGGAACAGGGTGGCCATCAACAGCACGCCGAGGCCAGTGGCGGAGCTCACCGCCAGCGACATGGCGCAGGCAACCAGATAGGCGGCCACCAGCAGGATGTAGGGGGATTTGATGATGCCCAGTGGTTTGCTGGCCAGCTTGACCAGAATGGTGTTGGCGCCGATATGGCTCATGTAGCCGGCAAAACCGCACAGCACCATGATCAGCATGCCAAGGCCACCACCACGATCCACCAGCAGGAAGCGCACATATTCAAAGACGTCGGTGGCCACGTGACCGGTGGAGGTGACGCTGGCAGGCAGTACGGCCTTGCCCATCAGGGCGGTAATGGTCAGCAGCAGCAGACCGCCACTGAGCAGCACCCCGGTGGCCGAGTAGCCCTTGAAGATGTAGCGACCCACGGTCAGGGTGACCAGGGTGCCAATAAGGAGTTCCATCATAGAGTGAGTTCCTGAGTCCGAAATTGAAGGTGGATACATTTTTGGCGTCAACGTGGAGGGTCATCTGACCCATCCCGAAAAGTATCAATATAAAACTCGACGATTGTTATCCAATCAGGGATGGCTCACCATGATGTCAATCATCACTTGTGATCTTGCTTTCAAATCAATGAAAGCGCGGGGTTGCGACTTGTCAACCTGATACTCGGGCTTTTTGACGGGAGTGGGTGACAGTCGCAGGGATCGCGGTTAATCTCCTGCGTCGAGTATTAATACGTTGATAATTAATTAAAATAACACCCCGAGCATCAACGAGGTCAAGGCAGCATAAATGGGAATGATCAGCAAAGTTTTCATGGTGGCAGCCTTGCTGTATGCCGCCACAGCAGGGGCCGAACCTTCCCGTTATACCGGTATCAAGGTCGAGCCTGACATCAAGGTTGATTTCCAGTTTTACCGGGTGTTTGGACCGGATGTCGTCAGCGTGTCCCGCCAGATAGCAAAACAGGGGCAGACCCAGGCCCGCGGCCATATCGGCATGGCCAACTACCAACTTTCCTGGCAGTTGCAGACCCGCCCCGAGGCCGACCGCTGCGCGCTGGAGCAGGTCAGGGTCACCACCCGCATCAAGGTAATGGTACCGAACTGGATGGACAAGGCGAGGGCCTCTGCCGCAGAGCGCCAGAAGTGGGACACGCTGGTGACCGCCATGTTCGATTATGAGAGCCGTCACAAGCAGATCTTGCTGGAGAGCGTCAGCCAGCTTGGCATCCAGTTGGCACAACTGCCGGTGGAGCGCGATTGCGCCGCCCTGCAATATCAGGCCTGGCAACAGGGGCAGGGGGTGCTGGCCAGCACTCGTGAGCGCTTCACCCAGTTGCAGCAACAGACGGATCACGGCCGCACATTGGGGGTGAACTGGCCCAAGGGCATCTAGCGCCTTGGTCGGCGTTGCCAGCGATAAAAACGGGCTCCCGGTGGGGAGCCCGTTTTTATTGGGGTGGATTCGCCAACCGGGGCTGGCGGTCAGTTGAGGGGCTTGCCCTTGAGCAGTTTGCGCACCCAATAGCGTGCCGGATGGAGCGCTTCCAGCAGATCGGCGGACAGCGGTAGCGGATCACCACAGATCTCGCTGGCAAGCAGCTCACCGCACAGCGGCGCCGAGCAGAGGCCCCGTGAGCCGAGCGCCCCCAGCACATACAGGCCGGGATGCAGTGGCAGCGGCGCTGCGTGTGGCTGATCAAACTGGAGTCTGGCGTAGTGATCTGCCAGGCTGGCCAATCTGGCGATTGGCCCCACC
>NZ_CAWNYS010000350.1:0-901 GCF_963878295.1 Aeromonas sp. HMWF014
CAATTTAGCAGGGATGGGATAATCCGTTTTCTCTATGCAGGTTCTGACTATGACGCGCAGCAACTCCTTGGGGTAACGCCCCAGGCGTTTGGCGTATCCACCAACGGCAGGATTTTTTATCCTGCCGTTTTTGTTTTCCTATCTCGCCGCCTGATCCACCAGATAGAGGATGCTGTGATAGGGAATACCGGTGTGCTGGCTTAGCCCTATCTCGCAGGTGCGGCTATTGCTAAAGCCCTGGCGGCAATCGGTGGGCACCTGGGCGGGCAGGCTGGCGAGCGCGGCGGCGTTGAGCTCAGGGGTCATCAACCCCTTGTCACCGGCAAAGCCGCAGCACTGGATATGCTCTGGCACTATCACTTCCCGGGCGCAGGCACGGGCTACCGCCAGCATCTTCTCCCCCAGCCCCATACGCCGGCTGCTGCAGGTGATATGAAGCATCACTATCTCATCGATCGGTGCAAGGTCGAGATGAGGCAGCAGGTGTTCCAACACAAAGGCGGAGGGCTCAAACACGCGAAGGCCCTTGCCGAGCGCCCCCGAAAGCAGTCGCTGCACGCAGGGGCTGGTGTCGATCAGCACGGGCCAGCGCCCCTGCTCGCTTGCCTGCCACAGGGCCTCGACCAGCTCGGTGCGCTTGGTCGCCGCCACCTCGACCATCCCCTTGCTGTCATAGGGCATGCCGCAGCAGAGCCCCTCAACTCTCGCTGGCACTATGACCCGACAGCCCGCCTTCTTGAGCAAGGATTGCACCACCTGTGGCAGTGACGGGGCACCCGCTTGCTGGCCGAATACCCGGCTGGCGCAGGAGGGCAAATAGACCACGGCGCGCTCGCTTGTTGCGCCGTGACCATCGCCTATGCCCGTGCTTGCGCCCCCCGGCTCCCCTTGCGGCCACCGG
>NZ_CAWNYS010000350.1:933-6468 GCF_963878295.1 Aeromonas sp. HMWF014
CTTCTTGATAAGGCTGCCGGTGTTGATGCCGACCGGGCAGCGGTCTGCACAAAGCCCGGTGGCGGCGCAGGTGTCAATGCCCTGATAGTCAAACAGCCGGACCAGCTCGCGGGAAGGCTCACCGCTGCGTTCGCGGCGCGACAACTCCCGATAGAGCACGATGCGTTGGCGCGGCGAGAGCGACAGGGTGCGCGAGGGACAGACCGCCTCGCAAAAGCCGCACTCGATGCACGGATCCACGATGGCATCGCTCGCCGGCATGGGTTTGAGGTGGGCAAGGTGGGCTTTGGGGTCGTCGTTGATGATGACACCGGGATTGAGCAGGCCATCGGGGTCGAGCAGTGCCTTGATGCGGCGCATCAGCGCCATCCCCTCCGGCCCCCACTCCAGCTCCACATAGGGGGCCATGTTGCGGCCGGTGCCGTGCTCGGCTTTGAGCGACCCGCCAAAGCGCACCGCGACCAGTTCGGCCACCGCATCCATAAAGGCGCCGTAGCGCGCCACTTGCGCCGGATCATCGAACCCCTGGGTAAAGACGAAGTGCAGGTTCCCCTCCAGCGCGTGGCCGAAGATGATGGCCTCATGATACGCAAACTCATCGAACAGGGCTTGCAGCCCCGCCACTCCCTCGGCCAGACGCTCGACGGGAAAGGCGACATCCTCGATGATGACGGTCGTGCCTGTGGTGCGCACCGCCCCCACTGCCGGGAAGAGCCCCTTGCGAATGGCCCAGAGCCCGGTGCTCTCGCTGGTAAAAGGCACCGAGGCCACCTGAACGAACCCGGCAGCCATGCCCATCACCTGCTCGCAGCGATCGACCAGCACCTCCTTGCTCTCCCCATGCACCTCGATCAACAGGGCGCAGGCGGCCAGGTCCAGCCGTTCAATAAAGTCCGGCAGACCGGGCTTGCCCGCCACCGAGCGCAGGGAACGCCCATCCATCAGCTCCACCGCCGCCACAGGCGCGCTTTTGAGGTGCGAGGTGGCCAGACATGCCTGCTCGGCATCCCTGAACACCAGCAGGGCCGAGGCCTTGTGGGGGTGTTCCGGCACTGTGTCGAGCACCACTTCGGCGATAAAGCCGAGGGTTCCCTCCGAGCCAATCATCAGGTGGGTGAGGATATCGACCGGGTCTACATGGTCAATGAGGGCATTGATGGCGTAGCCCGTGGTGTTCTTGAGCCGGTATTTATGGCGAATTTTGGCGGTGAGTTCCGTGTTTGCCAGCACATCGGTGCGCAGCGAAGAGAGCCCCGCCAGCAGATCGGGACGCGACTGCGCAAAGGCGGCGAGGCTGTGCGGGTTGCCGCTATCCAGCACAGTGCCATCGGCCAGCAACAGGGTCATGGCGTGCAATGTGTGGTAGCTGTTGTGGGCGGTGCCGCAGCACATGCCGCTGGCGTTGTTGGCGGCGATGCCCCCCAGCTTGCAGGCGTTAATCGACGCTGGATCCGGCCCTATCTTGCGCCCCAGGGGGGCAAGATAACGGTTGGCATCGGCGCCGATCACCCCGGGTTGCAGGGCGATGCGCGCGCCCCCGTCCAGAATACGGTGGCCGCGCCAGCTGTCGGTCAGGGTAATGAGCACCGAATCGCTCAGGGCCTGGCCCGATAGGCTGGTGCCAGCGGCGCGAAAGGTGCACGGCAGGTTCAATTCGCGGCACAGCGCCAGCACGAAACGCACCTCATCCAAAGAGTCGAGGCGCACGATGCGCTCGGGCACCAGCCGGTAAAAGCTCGCGTCCGTACCGTGGGCGAGGCGCAGATCAGGGTCGCTCACCAGCCGCGCCGGTGGAATACGCGCAAGCAGGGCGGCGTCAAACTCGTTCCAGCGCATCAACAATCCTCCACCAGCACCACCAACAGACGGCTCGGGCCGTGGGCACCGTAGGCCAGGGTCTGCTGGATGTCGGCGGTCTTGGAGGGGCCGGAAACCAGCAGCAAATTGGTGGGCATGGCCTGTTGCCAGCCCCCCGCCGCCACCAGCCCTGCCAGGTTGTCGGCAATGGTGGACGCCGCCAGCAGCGCGATATGGCAGGGGGGCACCAGGGAGAGGGTGCGCGGCTCGCCGCCATCAGGTATCAACACCAGGGTGCCGGTATCGGCGATGGCGCCCGCACAGTGGGTGATGCCGGCCTGACGGGTGTCGAACAGCGCATCCTTCCAGCTGGCGAACTCGCCAGCGGGCGTCAATACCGAGCGCCCGGCGCAAGCCACCGCCACCTCATCTTGCCAGCGGCCACCCTGGCCGCAGGCGAGCCGCGAGATCCCTTCCCCATCCAGCCAGGCGGTCAGTTCGCGGGCAAGGTTCGCCTCTTGTACGGTCAGGATCTCGGCGTGGGCGGCGGTGATCCCGCTAAGGAAACGTGCGCGCCGCGTCTGATCATCCTCACCGCGCCAGGGCTGCCAGGCATGCGGTGCAGGCGCAATGGGGGTGGCCGCGCCGCGCAGGCGGTGCAATATGGCCTCTTTGCTCGACATATCAAGACTCCTTTTTTTTCTGGCGCAGCAGGGCGTGCAGGCTTCGGGGGGCGGGCTTGGGGGCCTCGCGGCACTGGGTCCAGGGACCCAGGTGTGTTGGCACAAGAGCCCGCAGCCGACCGGCGACACCGGTCGCGGCGTGATAGATCCGTGGGTGGGTGGCGGCAAAAGCAAAACCCTGCATGGCGAGGGATTCCAGACGACTGCCGGCAGCCCCCTGCCCTGCCAGCGGCTCGCGACCCGGCGCCGCCTCGTGCTTGGCCTCCCGGCGCAGGCGCTGCAGCATGTCGGGAATGGGAATGCGCACCGGGCACACTTCGCCGCAGGCGCCGCACAGGCTCGACGCCGTCACCAGATCGCTGGTGCTCTCCAGCCCCAGCAGATGGGGGGAGATGATCTTGCCGATGGGGCCCGGGTAGATGGTGCCGTAGGCGTGGCCGCCGATGCGGGTGTAGACCGGACAGTGGTTCATGCAGGCGCCGCAGCGGATGCACTGCAAGGTCTTGCGCAGCTCCTCGTCCCGATAGGCCTGGCTGCGGCCGTTGTCGAGCAGCACCAGGTGCACCTCGTCCGGGCCGTCCAGCTCCCCTTCCCGACGCGGGCCGCTGATGACATTGAAGTAGGTGGAGATCGCCTGACCGGTGGCCGAGCGGGTCAGGGCGCTGTAGAGGGGCGGCACGTCGGAGAGGAACTCCACCACCTTCTCGATACCGGTGATGGCCACGTGCACGTTTGGCACAGTGGTGCACATGCGCCCGTTGCCCTCGTTCTCCACCAGACAGAGGCTGCCGGTCTCCGCCACCGCGAAGTTGACCCCCGACAGCCCCATGCCAGCGCGGCGAAACTCCTCGCGAAGGGCCCGCCGCCCGGTCTGGATCAGTGCGTCCACGTCCGTGGTGGGGGTGAAGTCTTCGAGGTTGTGGGCGAAGGTGTCGCTCACCTCCTGCTTGTTCTTGTGGATGGCGGGCATGATGATGTGGGACGGGGTATCGCCGTCGAGCTGGACGATGAACTCCCCCATGTCGCTCTCGAGGCAGCGGATGCCGTGGCGCGCCATCTCGTGATTGAACCCCACCTCCTCGCTCACCATGGACTTGCCCTTGACGATGGATCTCACCCCGTGTTGCTGGGCGATGCCGAGGATGATGGCGTTGGCTTCGTCAGGCGTCTGGGCCCAGTGCACCCGGATGCCGTTGCGCTCGCAGTTGGCTTCGAGCTGCTCCAAAAGCTCCGGCAGGCGCGAGAGGCAGCGCTGGCGAATTTGCTCGGCGGCATCGCGCACCGCCGCCTCCTCGGCCGGGTCGGCAAAGGCATCCTGCCGCTTGCCACGCAGATAATCCATGGCGCCGCGAAAGTTCTGCCGCAGCACGGGGTCGGCCAGGGCCGCCTCGGCCTGGGGATGGAAACGGCGCGGCGAATACTTGGCGTGCTCACTCATGGTGGGCCTCCTTTTTTTCTGCCACAGGCTCGCTGTGGGCGAGCAGGAAACTGGCCAGGTGCATGGCGGGAAGTCTCTTGCCCTGATAGGCCAGGGATCCCTTGATATTGAGCAGGCACCCCCAGTCGGCGCTCACCAGGGTGTCGGCACCGGTCGCCAGCAGGTGGCGGGTCTTGTCCTCCACCATGGCCTGGCTGATGTGGGGGTGGCGCACCGAGAAGGTACCGCCAAAGCCGCAGCATTCGCTCTCGTAGGCCTGCTCATGCAGGGTGACGCCCTCAAGCTGGCCCAACAGGGCGCGGGCTCGACTGTGCACCTGCATCTCGCGCCTGGCCGAGCAGGAGGTGTGCATGACGATGCTCGCCTCCCCCACCCCGTGCCAGCGCACCCGGCAGATCTGGGCCAGAAACTCGGTGAGTTCGAACACCCGCTCGCAGAAGGCCGCAACCTCGGGGTTGCCGGGAAAGAGACGGCCATAGTGATGGTGCATCATGCCGCCGCAGGAGCCAGAGAGCACCACCACCGGCCAGGGCTCGGGGAAGAGCGCCATCTGGCTTTGCGCCACCTTGCGCGCCTCCTCTTCATGGCCGGAGGTGTAGGCCGGCTGTCCGCAGCAGGTCTGTTTCTCGACAAAGTGCACCCTTATCCCCTCCCGCTCGAGCAGGGCGATGGCATCGAGCCCCGCCACCGGGTCGAACAGATCCACCAGACAGGTGGCATAGAGATAGACATCGGCCGGCTTGGCCGGATAGACCCGCATTACCTTCATCACTTGCTCTCCTTACTTCAATTGCAGCAGTGCGTCCGAGATGTGGAAGCTGTACATGAGCGCCAGCCCGATCAGGCCGGTGGCCAGCAGGTAGTAGAGCGTGGGCAGCGCTGTCTTGCGCAGCGTCGCCCCCTCACGGCCGAGCAGCCCCACGGTGGCCGACGCCGCCACCACGTTGTGAATGGCGATCATGTTGCCAGCCGCCGCCCCCACCGCCTGCAGCGCCAGCATGGCGGCGGTCGATACGCCGAGGGTCTGGGCCACTTCAAACTGGAACTGGCTGAACATCATGTTCGACACAGTGTTGGAGCCGGCGATAAAGGCCCCCAACGCGCCTATAGTGGCGCTCAGGGCCGGGAAGAACTCCCCCACCAACCCTGCGGCAAAATTCGCCGTGGTCACCGGCATGCTGGCGAGATCCGCCCCGTTCACGCCGGAGTTGATGAAGAGGCGCACCATGGGCACGGTGAAGATGAGCACGAAGCCAGCCCCGATCAGGGTACGGCTGGACTCCCCCAGTGCCCGGCCAAAGGGGACAAGGGAGCGCGATTGCAGCAGGGTGGCCAGCAGGGCGCAGAGCACCAGCAGGCCCCCCGGCAGGTAAAGCGGTTCAATAGAGGCGCTCACTCCCGGCTCACCCAGCAGGTCTGTGAAGGCGAGGCTCACCGACAAGAGGCTTGCCTTGAACCCGGGGCTGACCCGGCTTGCCACCAGCAGGAGTGCCAGCGCCACATAGGGCATCCAGGCCAGCAGCAGCGACATGGGGCGGGCGGCAGCCGTTTTCAGATCGAGCTTGAGGGAGCCCAGCCACTCGGTCGGCCACTCATTTTCAGGGGCGAAATCCCACC
>NZ_CAWNYS010000351.1:0-2651 GCF_963878295.1 Aeromonas sp. HMWF014
GAGGGAGGCTTGCGGCCTCCCTGCTTGTGTTCTGCTCATCATCAGCTGGCCAGAAACAGCCGGTAGGCGGGGTCGTCGCTCACCTCTTTCCAGCCGTAACCAATCTCGCGCAGGTAGTCGTGGAAGGCTGCCACGTCTTCGTCTGGCAGCTCAAAGGCACACAACACACGGCCATAGTCAGCGCCGTGGTTGCGGTAGTGGAACAGGCTGATGTTCCAGCGACAACCGAGGGTCTCGAGAAAACGCATCAGGGCGCCCGGTTGCTCCGGAAACTTGAAACTGTAGAGACGTTCACCGAGGGGCCGGGCCGGGCGGCCGCCAATCATGTAGCGCACGTGGTTCTTGGCGAGCTCGCTCTCGGTCATATTAACCACCGGATAGCCATTGCCGCCGAGCTGATCGATGATCTGGCCCAGCTCCTCGTCGCCGCCGGTGAGGCGCACCGAGACAAACAGCGAAGCTTGGGCCGCATCCGAGTAGCGGTAGTTGAACTCGGTCACCATGCGGGGCCCAAGCTGACGGCAGAAGTCGAGGAAAGCCCCCTTGCGCTCGGGAATGGTCACCGCCAGCATGCCCTCGCGCTTCTCGCCAATCTCGCAACGCTCCGACACGTAGCGCAGGCTGTGAAAGTTGACGTTGGCACCCGATAGAATGGCCGCCATCCGGCCGCCTTTGACCTGCTCCCGCTCGCTGTAGGCTTTCAACCCCGCCAGCGACAGGGCGCCCGAGGGTTCGGCGATGGCGCGGCAGTCATCGAAGATGTCTTTCAGTGCGGCGCAGATCTGGTCATTGGAGACGGTCACCACCTCGTCCAGATACTGGTTGCAGAGGCGAAACGTCTCCTCGCCGATGCGCCTGACCGCCACCCCGTCAGCAAACAGCGAGACCCGCTCCAGATTGACCGGCTCGCCCGCCGCCATGGCCGCCTTGAGGCAGGCAGAGCCCTCCGCCTCCACCCCAATCACCTTCACATCCGGCAGCAGCTGCTTGATGTAGACCGCCACCCCGGCGGCCAGACCGCCGCCGCCCACCGGCACGAAGACGTGGGTGAGGTGAATGTCCTGATCCAGCAGCTCCTTGCCGATGGTGCCCTGCCCGGCGATCACCTCGACGTCGTCAAACGGCGGTATCAGGGTGTAGCCCTCCAGTTCGGCGAGACGGCGGCTCTCGCCGTAAGCCTCGTCGAAGCTGTTGCCAAACAGCATGACGTTGCCACCCTGACGACGCACCGCATCGATCTTGATGTCCGGCGTGGTCTTGGGCATCACTATGATCGCCTTGATGCCAAGCTTGGCCGCCGACAGGGCGACCCCCTGCGCATGGTTACCGGCAGAGGCAGCGATGACACCGTGATCCTTCTGCTCCTGGGTCAGGGTGGCAATCTTGTGGTAGGCGCCACGCAGCTTGAAGGAGTGGACCGGTTGCAGATCCTCCCGCTTCAAACTGACATGGTTGCCGAGCCGCTCGGACAATTTTTTAAGGGTCTGCAATGGTGTCACCCGCGCCGCCTCATAGACGGGGGAGAGCAACACCTTGCGTAGATAATCAGCCGCAGAGACCATTGTTTACTCCTCCAGCTTACTGCGGTCACGCACCGCGCCCTTGTCAGCGCTGGTGGCGAGCATGGCGTAGGCGCGCAGGGCAAAGGAGACCTGACGCTGACGGTCGAGCGGCTTCCAGCCACGGGCTTCCACGGCAACACGGCGGGCGGCCAGCACGCTGTCGGCCACCTCCAGCACCATGCTGCGGGCCGGGATGTTGATGTTGATGATGTCGCCATCCTCCACCAGACCTATGGTGCCGCCGGAGGCAGCCTCCGGCGAGACGTGACCGATGGAGAGACCCGAGGTACCGCCGGAGAAGCGGCCATCGGTGATCAGGGCGCACTGCTTGCCCAATCCCATGGATTTCAGATAAGTGGTGGGATAGAGCATCTCCTGCATGCCGGGGCCCCCTTTGGGCCCTTCGTAGCGGATCACCACGACTTCACCGGCCTTGACGGTACCGTCCAGAATGCCGGCAACCGCCGTGTCCTGGCTCTCGAATACCCGGGCCGGGCCACGGAAGCAGAGGTTCTCGTCATCCACACCGGCCGTTTTTACGATGGCGCCATCAAGCGCCAGGTTGCCGGAGAGCACGGCGAGGCCGCCCTCCTGGCTGTAGGCATTTTCCAGCGAGCGGATGCAGCCTTCGGCGCGATCCACATCCAGCTCGGGCCAACGACAATCCTGGCTGAAGGCCTTGGTGGTGCGGATCCCGGCCGGCCCGGCGCGGTAGAAGTCCACCACCTCCTGGCTCGGCTGGCGGCTGACGTCATATTCGTTGAGCAGTTCGGCCAGGGAACCACCCAGTACGGTGCGGGTATCCCCGTGCACCAGTCCCGCTTTTTCCAGCTGGCCCAGAATCGCCACCACACCACCGGCGCGGTGTACGTCTTCCATATGGTACTTCTGGGTGGAGGGCGCCACCTTGCAGAGCTGGGGCACCTTGCGCGACATGCGATCGATATCGGCCATGGTGAAGTCGACACCCGCCTCCTGCGCCGCCGCCAGCAGGTGCAGCACGGTATTGGTGGAGCCGCCCATGGCGATATCGAGCGCCATGGCGTTCTCGAACGCCGCCTTGGTGGCGATATTGCGCGGCAGGGCGGT
>NZ_CAWNYS010000351.1:2661-5021 GCF_963878295.1 Aeromonas sp. HMWF014
CGCCAGCTTGAACAGCTGCTCGCGGTCGCTGTGGGTCGCCAGCATGGAGCCGTTGCCCGGCTGGGATAGGCCCAGTGCCTCGGTCAGGCAGTTCATGGAGTTGGCGGTGAACATGCCGGAGCAAGAGCCGCAGGTGGGGCAGGCGCTGCGCTCCACCTGTTCGCTCTGGGCATCGGACACCTTGGGATCGGCGCCCTGGATCATGGCATCCACCAGATCCAGCTTGATGATCTGATCCGACAGCTTGGTCTTGCCCGCTTCCATGGGACCGCCGGAGACGAAGATCACCGGAATGTTGATGCGCAGGGCAGCCATCAGCATCCCCGGGGTGATCTTGTCGCAGTTGGAGATACAAACCATGGCATCGGCGCAGTGGGCGTTGACCATGTACTCCACCGAGTCGGCAATCAGCTCCCGCGATGGCAGGGAATAGAGCATGCCGCCGTGGCCCATGGCGATGCCGTCATCCACGGCGATGGTGTTGAACTCTTTGGCCACTCCGCCCGCAGCTTCGATCTCGCGGGCCACCAGTTGCCCCAAGTCCTTGAGATGCACGTGACCCGGTACGAACTGGGTGAAGGAGTTGACCACAGCGATGATGGGCTTGCCAAAATCCTGATCGGTCATGCCGGTGGCACGCCAGAGGGCGCGGGCCCCGGCCATGTTACGTCCGTGGGTGGTGGTGGCGGATCTCAACTTCGGCATTATCTCTACTCCCTGAATGCCCATATGGGCTCGATGCGTTATGCGGTGATGATACGAGTGGATCGGAATCGATCCTGGTGAGGACTCCACTGGGCAGCCCTCACCGGAAGCGACTCGGGGAGGCATGACACCTCCCCTCTCTCATCAGTCGTGAACTGGCGTCAGCCAGCCCCACTTGTCCTCGGTCTGACCGTTGAACAGGCCAAAGAAGGCGTTTTGCAGCTGCTCGGTCACCGGGCCACGGCTGCCAGCGCCCACCTTCATCCGATCGACGGAACGCACCGGCGTCACTTCGGCGGCGGTGCCGGTCATGAAGATCTCGTCCGCCACATAGAGCGCCTCGCGGGGCAGCGCCTGCTCACGCACCTCGTAACCCAGATCACGGGCCAGCGTCATGATGGTGTCGCGGGTGATGCCGGGCAGGATGGCGGCGGTGGCGGGCGGGGTAAACAGCACGCCATTCTTCACCAGGAACAGGTTCTCCCCCGCCCCTTCGCTCAGGTAGCCGTTCACATCCAGCGCCAGCCCCTCGGCGAAGCCGTTGCGTTTGGCCTCGCGGCTGATCAGTTGGGAAGAGAGGTAGTTGCCGCCCGCCTTGGCGCCAGTGGGGATGGTGTTGGGGGCGAGCCGGCTCCAGGAGGTGACACAGACGTCCACCCCGTTTTTCAGCCCCTCTTCACCCAGATAGGCGCCCCACGGCAGGGCGGCCACCATCAGATCAGCCTTGGCATCCAGCGGCGGATGCAGCCCCAGCCCCACGTTGCCGACAAAGGCCAGCGGGCGCAGATAGCCGCTCTTCAGGCCGTTCTCGCGCACCACGGTGCGGCAGGCTTCATTCACGTCGGACTCGCTGTAGGGCACGTCCATCCAGTAGATTTTGGCTGAGTCGAACAGGCGGCGGGTGTGCTCCTGCAGACGGAAGATGCAGGTGCCTTTGGGGGTATCGTAGGCACGCACCCCCTCGAACACCGAGGAGCCGTAGTGCAGGGCGTGGCTCATGACGTGTACCTGGGCATCCTGCCAGGGCACCAGTTTGCCATTGAACCAGATGTATTGCGGGTGAGTGGCGGATTGGGAAGACTGTGACATTGACGTTGCTCCTTAAGCTCTGATCCGGGGTTGCTGTTCCAGTGCATCGACCCGGGAGACGTCCACCAGCTTCACCAGCTGGCTCCACAACTGCTGGATGGGACGAACCGACTCGACAGTAACCGTGATCCGCAGTTGTTGGCAATCCTGCTCCGCTCTCGTTTCCATACTAAGAGCGCAGAGATTGAAGCCACGGTGACGCACCACCCGCAGCACCCGCTCCATCACTTCGGGTCTGGGCTGGGCGTGGATATGCAGGGTGTGTTGTTCAAATGCTGGCTGTGCAAGGGTGTGCGGGTTCATGGGCGTTGCTCCATCATCTTGTGGTTGGCGACTCCCGGCGGAACCAGGGGCCAGACGTTTTCTTCCTCTGAAATAGCCACATGCAGCAGATAGGCGCTTTCGCTCTCAAGCAGGCGATCGAGGGCACCGGCTATCTGTTCCTTACATGTGATGGTCTCACCCGGAATGCCGAAAGCGGCAGCCAGGGCGACGAAATCGGGGTTGTCGGAGAGGATGGTCTCGCTATAGCGGCCATCGAAGAACAGCTCCTGCCACTGACGCAC
>NZ_CAWNYS010000351.1:5031-7204 GCF_963878295.1 Aeromonas sp. HMWF014
GAGGCGCTGGTTGTCCAGCAGCACCATCTTCACCTTGAGCTGGGCCCGGCGGATGGTGCCAAGCTCCTGCACGTTCATCATGAAAGAGCCATCACCGCTCACCAGCACCACCTCGTCATCCGGGCGCGACATCTTGGCGCCGATGGCGGCGGGCAGACCGAACCCCATGGTGCCGAGACCCGCGCTGGAGAGGTGGTTGCGCGGGCTGGTAAAGCGCATGTGCTGGGCTACCCACATCTGGTGCTGACCGACGTCACAGGCCACCACGCTGGTCTCCGGCAGCCGGGCGGAGAGCTGCTTGAGCAGGGCCGGAGCATAGATAGGCTGACCGGGATGGTCATAGCGAAATGCATACTCACGAGCCATGTTCGCGCAGTGCTCACGCCATGGGTCGATGGCGAGAGGCTGCCCAAGCGCTGGCAGCACCAGCTTGAGATCCGTAGTGATACCCACCTCGGCGGCGCGGCGCTTGCCAAATTCGGCGGCGTCCACATCGAGATGGATCACTTTCGCCTCGGGGGCAAACTCCTCCAGCTTGCCGGTTACCCTGTCGTCGAAACGGGCTCCCACCACCACCAGCAGGTCGCACTGCTGCACCGCGTAGTTGGCCGCCTTGGTGCCGTGCATGCCGAGCATGCCCAGATAAACGGCGCTATCGGGGTCGAGCGCACCAATCCCCTTGAGGGTGGTGACCGCAGGCATGCCGGTGACGGCAGCAAAGTCTCGCAGTTGCTGCTCGGCATTGGCCATGCCCACCCCGCCACCGACGTAGAGCACGGGGCGCTCGGCGGCGGCCAGCAGGGTGCGAGCGGCCGTCAGTTCGGCCTGGCTCAGATGCTCGGGCTCAGCCACTGCAAACAGCGGGCTCTGGGCCAGCACGGCAGCAAGTTGCACATCCTTGGGAAAATCGATCAGCACAGGCCCGGGGCGCCCTTCGGTGGCGATGGCGAACGCTTCTGCCAGCACACGCCCCAGATCGGCGGCATCGGTCACCATGAAGGAGTGCTTGGTGCAGGAGAGGGACATGCCGAGCACGTCGACTTCCTGAAACGCATCGGTGCCGATGGCGGAACAGGGCACCTGACCGCTGATGGCCACCAGCGGCACGGAATCGAGCAGCGCCTCCGCCAGACCGGTCACCAGATTGGTGGCGCCCGGGCCCGAGGTGGCGATGCAGACCCCCACCTGACCGGAGGCGCGGGCATAACCCACCGCCGCCATGGCGGCGCCCTGCTCGTGGCGGCAGAGCTGATGGGCCAGACCGCCGTCATACAGGGCGTCGTAGACCGGCATGATGGCTCCGCCCGGGTAACCAAACACCTGGGTCACACCCTGTTTCTTGAGAGCCTGTATCAAAAACTGCGCGCCGTTCATGTGGAAAATCCTGTCCTTTGGTCGAAAAAAAACCCCCGAGCTGTGAGGCTCGGGGGTCGCTTGTTTCGTTCTGTCCGGTGGTGGGTCTATCCCTTGTTCCGTGCAGCTAAACGAGCCCCGAGCGGTGAGATAATAATCACCACTAGGACCACAATAATGCTGACGAAACGGGAGGCCATGTTCATAGTTACAACCGGAAATCCTGTGAAATCGGGGCGGTTTGCACCGCGAATGGCTATTAGAACTAGCATGGTGATTTTTATTGGGCAAGCCTTTTTTCTGTGACAACCCACTGATTTTGGCTATTCCCCAGCCGGAACCCTGGAATAAAAAACCAACAATAAGCCGTTAGTCAGAACATATATCAACTCAAGGACGGGATTTATGTCATTAGCTGTGGTTTATAGCCGTGCCAGCCTCGGGATCGCGGCACCACAAGTCACGGTGGAAGTTCACCTCTCCAACGGCCTGCCCGCCTTCAACATGGTCGGCCTGCCGGAAACCTCGGTGAAAGAGTCGCGGGATCGGGTGCGCAGCGCTCTGCTCAACGGCAACTTCGAGTTCCCGAGCAAGCACATCACGGTCAATCTGGCGCCCGCCGATCTGCCCAAGGAGGGAGGCCGTTTCGATCTGGCCATCGCCATCGGCATTCTCGCAGCTTCCAAGCAAATCCCCGCAAAATACCTGCTCGATCACGAATTTTTGGGGGAGTTGGCCCTGACCGGCGAGATCCGTCCCGTGCTTGGGGTGCTGCCCGCCGTGCTTGCCTGCCGCGATGCGGGGCGCACCCTGCTGGTGC
>NZ_CAWNYS010000352.1:0-1121 GCF_963878295.1 Aeromonas sp. HMWF014
TCGGCGGCGGAGTTGATGCGCAGACCGGTGCCCAGACGCTGCATGGCGGTGCCAAGCATCTTGTTGGTGGAATTCAGCTGGTTCTGTGTGGTCAGTGAGGCAAAATTAGTGTGAATAGACAAACCCATGATTTACTCCTTAAAAATGCTGCTCTGCAGCGGGTAACCCGATAAAGATAGAAAGCGACACTAGTCGACAAAGACTTGAATCGAGAACGGAAAAATATGATGAGGGCGTAACTGGAAATTGAAGAAAAGAACAAAAAGAGGATGGCACTCATCCTTGAGATGAGTGCCATTGAGATTAACGCAGCAGGGAAGTCACCATACCGGTCATCTGGTTGGAGTTGGACAATACGGACATGCCAGCCTGCATCAGCATCTGGTTTTTAGTCATATTGGTGCTCTCTTGGGCAAAGTCGGCGTCCATGATGCGGCCGTTCGCCATGTCGGTGTTCTCTTTCATGTTGGAGAGGTTGTTGACCGTGTGCTCCAAACGGTTGATGTTGGCACCGAAGGAGGAACGGACAGAACCAATTTGATCAAGTAGGTCGCTTGTGGCTGTAATCGCGGCACTGGCTTTGGTTTGATCGTCTATACCATTTGTAATACCAGTGCCTGCAATACCCGTAGTTCCTCCAGTACCGGTCAGATCCTTCATGGCGGTTGATACATCAACCTTCAGTGTTTCAGTGCTAGAGCCACCAATCTGGAAAGTCACACCAGTGCCGACCTCAAACGACCCACCCTTCAACAGCTTCTGGCCACCAAAGCTGGTGTTAGTAACAATATTATTCAGCTCCTTAGTCAGTTCGCCGAACTCGGCGTTCAGAGCGGTGTAGTCAGCGGTGCTGGTAGTGCCGTTCGCACCCTGGGTGGCCAGATCCTTCATACGTTGAACGATATTGGTCATCTCATCCATGGCACCTTCGGCGGTCTGCATCATGGAGACGGCATCCTGGGCGTTGCGCATGCCCACTTTCTGACCGTTGGATTGGGCTTGCAGACGGGTAGCCATCTGCAGACCGGCGGCGTCATCGGCGGCGGAGTTGATACGCAGACCGGTGCCCAAACGCTGCATGGCGGTACCCAACATCTTGTTGGTGGAGTTCAGCTGATTCT
>NZ_CAWNYS010000353.1:0-7684 GCF_963878295.1 Aeromonas sp. HMWF014
GACTCACGCATTGCAGGCCGTTCCATGGTGTCTCTAGAAAGAGATAGTGGCGCGGGATTCGTAGCCTTGGTTCCCCCATTTAATGCCATGGCAACTGCTGGGCAGGAGCTGGTTCCTGCAGATTTTTTGTTGTCGCTCACTGGATCAACAGGAGGTGCTAACAATAATCACGAATTGGATGACATGGAAGTTTGTGCGCTGAATTCTCGGCCGGTCGGGGTGCAGATCGATCACTTCCAGCTCGATCACTCCGGTCAGGCACTGACGTGTAATCCCGAGACAGTGACGGTCAAGGCGTGCGCCAATGCGGCTTGCACCACCTTGATCACAGACCCTGTGACCGCGACCCTGAGTCTTACGCCTACTTCTGCGAGCAATGGTTGGATTAACGGTAATACGGTGACCTTCAGTGGCGGCTCTACCACAGTGCAGCTGCGCAACAACACGGCCACGGCGGTCACTATCGGGGTGTCCGGCTCGACTCCGACGACCAAACCATTCAGTTCCACCCTATGCAAGGCTGGTGCCGGGACTCCCAGTGCTGCGGCCTGCACCCTTAATTTTGCCGACAGCGGCTTCTTCTTCGATGTGCCGGATACCTACTCTAATCAGCCACAGACGGTCACCATCAAGGCGGTCAAAAAGAGCGATGTGACCAAGCAGTGTGTGCCGGGATTTGCCAGCCAGACCAAGAGCGTCAAATTCTGGAGCAGCTATATCTCTCCGAATAGTAACCCT
Organism: Aeromonas sp. HMWF014; assembly: GCF_963878295.1. Taxonomy (NCBI): domain Bacteria; kingdom Pseudomonadati; phylum Pseudomonadota; class Gammaproteobacteria; order Aeromonadales; family Aeromonadaceae; genus Aeromonas; species Aeromonas sp. HMWF014. The sequence continues at coordinate 739 of NZ_CAWNYS010000353.1, forward strand.
TACAACAGCAAGATGAGTCTCAACAATAACGTGCTGGGCACGAGTCTGGGAACTGCGATACCTGTTTCCCTCCCATTTGATGCTCAGGGACAGTCGACTATCACGGTGAATTACCCGGATGCTGGTCAGGTGCAACTGGATGCTCGTTATGATGGCACCGGCAGTGAGGCGGGTCTGGTGATGCTTGGCGCGGATCAGTTTGTGGCGCGTCCTGTCGGCCTGTGCATTACGCCCCCGCAAGGTGTCTGTGCGGCAGGTAATAGCAGCTGTCCAGTGTTCAAAAAAGCGGGAGAGACATTCCAGATAGACCTCAAGGCGATGGCCTGGGAATCTGCCAATGATAGCGATATCTGTGTCGGGAATCAGACCACGCCCAACTTTGCCCTGCCCAATATTGCCTTGGGCAGTACGCTGGTGGCGCCAACCCCCGGCACCAATGCAGCGGTGGGAACTGCTACCTATAACCATGCGGCAGCGACCAACAGCAGCAACAGCGTCAACCAGACGGTGAGCGAGGTGGGGGTCTTCAGAATGACGGCGACCCCGCCTGCCAACGGTTACTTCACTTACACCATCCCCTCTGCGCAGAGCCAGCCGGTGGGCCGTTTTATCCCGGCCGACTTCAATCTGGTCAGTGGCGACATAGTGCCGGCCTGCAATGCGTTCTCTTATATGGGGCAGCCCTTTGGCGTCACGCTGGATGTGCTGGCCCGGAACACGACTGGTGGTCAGACCCGGAACTATACGGGGCTCTTTGCCAAGGGGGATGCCTATCTCTCGGTTGCCAACAACATGGATGGTAACTCCCTGTCGAGCCGCTTGCGCAGCTTGTCGACGCTGCCTTGGGTCAATGGGCGGGCGCAGTTTGCCGGTAATAGTGAGTTTGTGCGTCTCTCCGATACTCAACAGGACGGCCCATACAAATCTTTGCTGTTTGGTCTGTATATGAAAGACAACGATGGCGACAAAACATTGATTGCCAGCCCCAACTTCAACGATGCCGTGGTCGGCAATTGCAGCGGCAGTGGCTGCAATGCTCGTCTGATCGACAGTGTGCCCATGCAAGTCTATTTCGGTCGCCTGCTGGCAGGTACGGGAGCTGGCCTGGCCTCTGCGCCGTTGGCCGTGCCATTGCAGATGCAATATTACGAAGCGGGCAACTGGCAGTTGAACAAGCAGGATCAATGTACGGAGCTCTCTTTGGCCAATCAGGGGCTCACTTTCCTCAATCCGAGTCAGACGTTTGATGCGACCAGTCGCGATTTGAATCTGGGCGCTAGTCGCAAGATCAGGTTGGGGCTGGGGGATCCGCCCCCGGGAGTGATGTTGGCTAGAGCCAAAGATGGCGAGATCATGTTCCAGTTTGCCAAGCCGGAGATCTCGGTACGCATCCCCTACAAGGTCGATTTGTCAAAACAGCCATCACAGCCGCGCTGGTTGTCAGATCCAATTACCCTGCAAGGGGAGGCCATTTTTGGCTCCAGCCGGGGTAATGACAGAATTATTTATCGGCGCGAAGTAATGCCGTAATGGAGGCGGGGCGGCGGATCTTCGTGATCTTCCCCCCTATCTTCTTGTTTATTAGCGTTTGTCTGCCTGTGCGGGTGAGTGATGACTCGCATTTTTGTCGCGCCTGATGGGTTGGCGACAGTTTGAGCGCTTGCCCATTGGGGTGGGCATTGGTAAAGTTAGCCGGTTTTCTGCACCTCCAAATTCTTAGGATTTCCCGTAGCCATGTTCAAAAAGCTCAGAGGCGTCTTTTCCAACGATCTGTCGATCGACTTGGGAACTGCCAACACCCTGATCTACGTAAAAGATCAAGGGATCGTCCTTAACGAACCCTCAGTTGTCGCCATTCGCCAAGAGCGCGGGAACGCCAAATCGGTCGCTGCCGTCGGTCATGCCGCCAAGCAGATGCTGGGTCGTACCCCTGGCAACATCTCCGCCATCCGTCCGATGAAAGACGGCGTCATTGCCGACTTCTACGTGACCGAGAAGATGCTGCAGCACTTCATCAAGCAGGTTCACGACAACAATTATTTCCGCCCCAGCCCCCGTGTGCTGGTGTGTGTGCCGTGTGGTTCTACCCAGGTAGAGCGCCGTGCCATCAAGGAATCCGCACTGGGCGCAGGCGCCCGTGAGGTTTACCTGATCGACGAACCCATGGCTGCCGCCATCGGTGCCGGCTTGCCGGTCTCCGAAGCGACCGGTTCCATGGTGGTTGATATCGGTGGTGGTACGACCGAAGTGGCCATCATCTCGCTGAATGGCGTGGTTTACTCCCAGTCCGTGCGGATCGGTGGCGACAAGTTTGACGAAGCCATCATCAGCTACGTGCGTCGCAACTATGGCAGCCTGATCGGGGAAGCCACCGCCGAGCGCATCAAGCACGAAATCGGCTCCGCCTATCCGGGCGAAGAGGTACGCGAGATCGAAGTGCGTGGTCGCAACCTGGCCGAAGGTGTGCCGCGCAGCTTTACCCTCAACTCCAACGAGATCCTGGAAGCGCTGCAAGAGCCGCTGTCCGGTATCGTCTCCGCCGTGATGGTGGCGCTGGAACAGTCTCCGCCAGAATTGGCGTCCGACATCTCCGAGCGCGGCATGGTGCTGACCGGTGGTGGTGCACTGCTGAAGGATATCGACCGTCTGCTGATGGAAGAGACCGGCATACCGGTAGTGGTTGCCGAAGATCCCCTCACCTGTGTGGCCCGTGGCGGCGGCAAGGCGCTGGAGCTGATCGATATGCACGGTGGCGACCTGTTCCACTACGAATAAGACCCAAAGCCGGCCAGCGCGCCGGCTCTTTTTTGACGACTCATGAAACCCATTTTTGGTAGAGGCCCTTCGCTTCAGTTACGGTTGTTTCTCGCCGTCATCATCTCCATTGCTGCCATCGTAGCGGACTCTCGCTTCGGTGTGTTTACCCATGTCCGCGTCTACCTCAGTTCGCTCGTCAGCCCGCTGCAATACATGGCCAATGCGCCAGGTATCATGCTCGATACCATGTCTACCCAGGTGCAGACCCGGGCCGGTCTCATCGAACAAACCAAGCAGCAGGAACAACAGCTGTTCACCCTGCGTTCGCGCCTGCTCAAGATGGATCATCTGGAGCACGAGAACCAGCGTCTGCGTGAGCTGCTTGGTTCCCCGGTACACAAGGAGTCCCGCAAGATGGTGGCCGAGCTGCTGTCGGTGGATTCCGACCCCTTTAGCCATCAGGTGCTGATCAACAAGGGGGCGCTGGATGGTGTCTACAATGGTCAGCCGGTGATCAACGATCAGGGGGTGATAGGTCAGGTGCTGCACGTGGGTTCCACTACCAGCCGCGTCCTGCTCATTACCGACTCCAGTCACGGCATCCCGGTACGGGTGCTGCGCAACGACTTGCGTGCCATTGCCTCCGGTAGTGGCGAGCTGGACAAGCTGGAGCTGCGTAACTTGCCGCGCAACACGGACGTGCAAGTGGGCGACCTGCTGGTCACCTCCGGCCTTGGCGGCCGCTTCCCGGAAGGTTATCCGGTGGCGACCGTGACCCGCTCCGACTATGTGGAGGGCAAGCCCTTCGCCCAGGTCGAGGCCAAGCCGCTGGTGGAATTGGACAGATTGCGCTACCTGCTGCTGCTGTGGACCGACAAGAATCCGGACGTGCATGATGATGAAGAGGCGCCGGCCCCGGCTGCTGCATCGGTCGCGCTGAGCTCGACTGCGGGAGCGACGCACTGATGTTGCAACCCGCCAGCGGCAGGATCTGGATCTGGATCTCGATTCTGCTGGCTCTGTGCCTGTCGATCCTGCCGCTTCCCTTTCAATTTGAACCCTTCCGTCCGGATTGGCTCGCCATGGTGCTCATCTACTGGGCGCTGGCGCTGCCGCATAGGACCAACGTCGGCTCTGCCTGGGTGGCGGGCCTGCTGCTGGATGTGCTGCTGGGCAGCACCCTCGGCGTGCGGGCCATGGCCATGGCCATCACCACCTATCTGGCGGCCTTCCAGTTTCAGAAGATCCGCAACTTCTCCCTCTGGCAACAGGCGCTGATCATCGGCTGCCTCTCGCTGGTGGGCAAGGTGACCATCTTCTGGGCCGAACACCTGTTCAGCCGTGCCAGCCTCAATCTTGCCTACTTTTGGTCGACCCTGAGCACGATGCTAATATGGCCCTGGGTGTTTCTGGTCTTGCGCAAGGTGCGCCGCCGCTTCAATATCAAGTGAATATGTGCAAAAACAATGCATTGTAATCTTACCTCCTCTCATTAAGTGAATATGAACAAGCACAACGAACTGCAACTCTATCTCGCCTCGGGCTCGCCCCGCCGCCATGAACTGCTTGCCCAGCTGGGGTACCGCTTCGAGGTGCTAAAACTGGATGTGCCGGAGCGGCGGGAAGAGGGTGAAAAGGCACAGGATTACGTCTGCCGCCTCGCCCGTGACAAAGCGATGGCCGGCGTGGCCGCCGCCCCTGCGGCTCTGCCGGTGCTGGGCGCCGACACCATAGTCGTGCTGGGTGACAGGGTGCTCGAGAAGCCGTCCGACCTGCTCGATGCCAAAGACATGCTGGAGGCGCTCTCCGGCAAGGTGCATCAGGTGATGACGGCGGTGGCGCTGGCGACCCCGGAGCGCTGCGATGTGCGCCTGGTCACCACCAATGTGGCATTCCGCAAGCTGGATGAGGCCGAGATCGAGGCCTACTGGCGCACGGGTGAGCCCTGTGACAAGGCCGGTGCCTATGCGATTCAAGGGATTGCAGGCAAGTTTGTCAGCCGCATCGAGGGGAGCTACAGCGCCGTGGTCGGTCTGCCCCTGCTGGAAACAGATCTGCTGATCAAGCATCATCTGGAACAGTCTCGATAATCTATCCGCCAGCCGTGTTCTGCAAGGCCCGTTCAGCGGGCAGGCACAGGGTCGGAACATGGCGGTCAGAATTTGAAGCCATCACAGGCAAGGCAGGGGTCGGTGAAACTCGCCGGCTGTTTCTTACTGCGTTACTCACCGGGCACGTGCCGGTTTGGCTGCCAGAATTTAAAACTAGAAAGGCAAGGTAACTTATGTCGGTAGAACTGCTGGTGAACGTCACCCCCTCCGAAACCCGGGTTGCCCTGGTTGAAAACGGTCTGCTGCAGGAAGTGCACGTAGAGCGTCAGGCCAAGCGCGGCATAGTGGGCAACATCTACAAAGGCAAGATCAGCCGAGTGCTGCCCGGCATGCAGGCGGCGTTCGTCGATATCGGCATGGACAAGGCGGCCTTCCTGCACGCTTCCGACATAGTGCCGCACACCGAGTGCGTGGCGGTGAAGGAGAAGGAGCAGTTCCAGGTTGGCAACATCGCCGAGCTGGTACGCCAGGGGCAGGACATCATGGTGCAGGTGGTGAAAGATCCTCTGGGTACCAAGGGCGCCCGTCTCACCACCGACATCACCTTGCCGTCCCGCTATCTGGTGTTTATGCCGGGGAGTGCGCATGTGGGGGTGTCCCAGCGCATCGAATCCGAAGCGGAGCGCGAGCGCCTCAAGCGTACCGTGGCCAGCTATGTGGATGATCTCGGTGGCTACATCATTCGCACCGCCGCCGAAGGGGTGGGGGAGCAGGAGCTGGAGCAGGACGCCGCCTTCCTCAAGCGATTGTGGCGCAAGATCCTGGAGCGCAAGCACAAATACCCGCCCTGCAAGATCCTCTACGAAGATCCCAGCCTGGCATTTCGGGTGGTGCGCGATTTCGTCGGCGCCGAGCTTGACAAGATCCGGGTCGACTCACGCCAGAGCTTCGATCAGCTCAAGCGCTTCACCGAGGAGTACGTGCCCGAACTGGCCGGCAAGCTGGAGTACTACTCCGGCGAGTCACCCATCTTCGATCTCTACGACGTGGAGAACGAGATCCAGCGTGCGCTGGATCGCAAGGTAGAGCTGAAATCCGGCGGCTACCTCATCATCGACCAGACCGAAGCCATGACCACGGTGGACATCAACACGGGTGCCTTCGTTGGCCATCGCAATCTGGAAGAGACCATCTTTAATACCAACGTCGAGGCGACCGCGGCCATCGCCCGCCAGCTGCGCTTGCGCAACCTCGGTGGCATCATCATCATCGACTTCATCGACATGCAGTCCGAGGATCACCGCCGGCGGGTGCTGCACAGCCTGGAGCAGGCGCTCTCCAAAGACAGGGCCAAGACCAACGTCAATGGCTTCTCCCAGCTTGGTCTGGTGGAGATGACCCGCAAGCGTACCCGCGAGAGCCTGGAGCACGTGCTCTGCTCCGAATGCCCCGAGTGCAAGGGGCGCGGTCGGGTCAAGACGGTGGAGTCGGTCTGCTTCGAGATACTGCGGGAGCTCATCCGGGTCAATCGCGCCTACGATGCGGATCAGTTCACCGTCTACGCTGCGCCGGCCGTGGCCGACTACCTGCGGGGCGAAGAGTCCCACAGCCTCGCCGAGCTGGAGGTGTTTATCGGCAAGCAGGTCCGGGTGGTGAGTGAACCGCTCTGCGGTCAGGAACAATTCGATGTGGTGATGATGTAATTGGTCTATCGCTGGCTGAGTCGGGGCTGGTTAGCCCTCGGGGTCTTCTTCGTGCTGCTGGCCATCCTGGTCAGTCTGGTGCGCGTTGGTGGCCCCTTACTCAACCAGCATAGACAGGCACTGCTCGACACCCTGCTGGCCGACAGCAAGCTGGAAGCCAGCGTTGATCGCATCGGCCTGGACTGGACCCAACGCGGCCCAGCCCTCGAACTGCAACAGCTGGTGATAGCGCCCGATTCCGGCCGTTTCGCTGTGCGTCTTGGCAAGGTGTGGGCGCACCTCGACTTCTGGCGCTCCCTCAACGAGCTCAAACCCGTGTTTGGGCAGCTCATCTTGAGCGATGGCGACATAGCCCTGGATCTGGCCCAGCCAGCCGACCCCGAGCCCCGTAACGGCAGCGATCAGCAGCAGGCATTGCTGCGCTTCCTGCTGACC
>NZ_CAWNYS010000354.1:0-1307 GCF_963878295.1 Aeromonas sp. HMWF014
ACGTTGTACGGATGGAAGCCATCCACGTCCTTGTCGGGACGAATACGCTCCAGCACCTGAGTCGTATCACAATGGGCCGGCAGCGGCAGTTGCACCAGAATGCCATCTACGTCCACATCATCATTGAGCCGATCGATCAGGGCCAGCAACTCTTCCTGGCTCGCTGTCGCGCTCAGATCGTAAGAGCGGGAGATAAACCCCACCTCTTCACAGGCGCGGCGCTTGCTGCCGACATAGACCTGAGACGCCGGATCCACCCCGACCAGGATCACCGCCAGACCTGGCGCCCGTTTCCCCTGTGCCAACCGCTGTTGGACTTGCGCTGCGACCTGATTGCGAATCGTTTGCGCAACCTGTTTTCCATCAATGATTTTGGCAGACATCGTTCTTCACTCACCATGTGTTCAACTGCCGCGCATTGTCGCATTTTTTTGGCGCGGGTGTTAGCAGCGCTCGCTAAGCGGGCAATAAGTAGGCACTTGAATTTACTAGCGGAAAAATACATTGACGCTGCCTTTCCCGCTTGGGTATGATGCCCGCCCGTTGCCCAGTACCGCCGCTATCGGTATGCTGGACAAGAAATTTTCGGTGATTAGCGCAGCCCGGTAGCGCATCTGGTTTGGGACCAGAGGGTCAAAGGTTCGAATCCTTTATCACCGACCAAGTTCATCGATGAGCCAGCTTGGCTGATCGATACAGAGCGCCCTTAGCTCAGTCGGATAGAGCAACGGCCTTCTAAGCCGTGGGTCGCAGGTTCGAATCCTGCAGGGCGCACCATTAATAAATCCTCTCTCCCCGGGATGGATGGTATTAATGGAAAATTTCAGTGGTGGCTGTAGCTCAGTTGGTAGAGTCCCGGATTGTGATTCCGGTTGTCGTGGGTTCGAGCCCCATCAGCCACCCCATTACCCCTTCGCCTGCTTATTCCTTTTCTCAGAATCATCTTTGCTATCCTGCTCGGTCACAAACACCTCAAAGTGCACAGCTTTACTGTCGGCGTCTTTCACTAAGCCGCTTGCACCGGCTTTGGCTATTTGATGTTCGCCCCAGTGACCGATGACCTCTCCGGCCTGCACCGCTATCGGGTTCTCGCTGCGGTCTACGACCGGCGCATCTTCTTTGAATTCGACAGGGATACTCGGCTCGGCGGCAAGTCCGGCCCCCATCTTGCTTGTCGCCAGCCAGCCAATGGCCCCTTTGCTGGCATTGGCCATCACCCCATTGGCGCTGTCTTTGACGGTGCCGCTGCCCACCTTGAACACCTGCACTTTACGAAACTCGGTCGAACCGCCGCCGAGGGCCACCAT
>NZ_CAWNYS010000355.1:0-23189 GCF_963878295.1 Aeromonas sp. HMWF014
ATCATAGGCTCATACGAATAATTGATTTATATCAAACAAGTTTACCATCAACTCATCCGTTTTGGATAGGGTTTCAAAAGGACGCAATCCCTATCCAGAGCGTATGAAGCCCATACGCGATGAGCAAAACTGCGCCGCCCTGGCGCAAACTGCGCAGTGTCAGCCAGTAGCGCAGGCGGTCTGCCAGCCCCCCCAGTGCAAACAGTGTCGGAAGGGTCCCTATACCGAAACTGAGCATGATGAGTGCACCGCTACCGGCGGAACCCGCCGCCGCACTCCAGGTCAGCATGGAGTAGACCAGGCCACAGGGCAGCCAGCCCCACACCATACCAAAGGGAAAGGCCTGCCAGGCCGAGGTGAAGGGGAGAAACTTGCCCGCCAGCGGTTTGATGCGAGGCCAGAGTCGTGCGCCGATGCGCTCAAGCAGCAATATGCCCTGCCACCAGCCGGCGAGGTAGAGACCGAGCGCTATCATCAAGAGCGCGGCCACCAGCCGCAAGCTGGCGATAGCGTGCTTGCCTGCACCCAGTTCGCTGGTCGTGGCCAGCAGGCCTCCCACCAGAGCTCCGGCTAACACATAGCTGAGGATCCGGCCCAGGTTGTAGTTGAGCAGGTAACCGAGCCGGCCCCAGAAGTGCTGCTGCTCGGGGGGGATGGCCATGGAGAGCGCGGCCGAGACGCCGCCACACATGCCGATGCAGTGGCCTGAACCCGCCAGCCCCACCAGCAGGGCCCCGATAAGATCAAGGCTGGCGGTCATCGGATGTATGCTCGCTGGTTTTCTGGGCGGGGCAGTCTTCATCGAACAGGATATTGGAGCCCTGGCGGTCGAGATCTTCAAACTGCTCGGAGCGAATGGCCCAGAAGAAGAGGGCGCCGGCGATGATGACAAACAGGATGGCGATGGGGATCAGGACGAAGATGATGTTCATGGTACAAGCCTTGCGATGAGAGTGGTCATGATATATCCGTTGGTGGCCTGAGACCCGGCGAGCCCGGCAAACGCGGGCTCCTTTTTATCGTGCGTTTATCGTGCGTATGCATGCGCCCATGGCTCAGCGATTGAGCCGCATGGAGTTGGTGACCACGATGAGGGAGCTCAGAGACATGCCCGCCGCCGCCACATAGGGTGGCAACCAGCCGCTGGCCGCGAGCGGCAGCACCAGCAGGTTGTAGCCGATGGACCAGGCGAAGTTCTCCTGGATGATCTTGCGGGTGCGAATGGCCAGGGTGCGCGCTGCCAGCAGGCGGGAGAGATCGTCGGCCAGCAGTATGGCATCGGCGCTGTTCTTGGCCAGATCCGTGCCGCCCGCCATGGCGAAGGAGGCGTGGGCACCGGCCAGCACGGGGGCATCGTTGATGCCATCCCCCACCATGATGTTGATATCGCCGCGGGCCTCATGTTCCTTGAGATAGGCCAGCTTGCCATCGGGTGACACCCCTTTGACCAGCTCGTCGACACCCAGCTCGCGGGCCACCTCGTCGGCCTGGGCCGAGCTGTCACCCGTGAGTATGGTGGTCTGCAGACCGGCGGCCTTGAAAGCCTGGATCAGCGCCCTGGCATCCGGGCGCAATGTATCTGCCAGGATGAAACGGGCCAGCAGCCTGGATTCATCGGCCAGATAGATGGCAAGGCCCTGGCTGGCCGTCTGCCCGGCGGGCAGGGACAGCCAGCGTGCGCTGCCGATACGGTAATGTTGGCCTGCGATCTTGCCCTGAATGCCGTGACCTATGACGGGCGTCACCTCACTTGCCGCCAGCAACACGGCTTCGTCCGCCGCCTTGCTGCGAAAGGCGCGAGCGATGGGATGTTCTGAGTAGGCTTCCAGCGCGCGGGCGATAGAGAGGCACTGGGCCTCGCTCAGCTCGGCCAGCGCCGTGGTGCTGATCAGGCTGATGTTGCCTGTGGTCAGGGTGCCTGTTTTGTCCATCACGATCCGGTTAGCCTTGGTCAGCACGTCCAGCACATGGCCACGGCGCAGCAGAATGCCGTTGCGGGTCAGATTGGCGGTGGCCGAAGTGAGCGCGGTCGGCGTAGCCAGCGACAGGGCGCAGGGGCAGGTGGCAACCAGCACGGCCAGGGTGACCCAGAAGGCCTGCTCCGGCTGATGGAAGTGCCAGAAGGTCCAGACCGCCGCCGCAATGATCAGCAGCACTAGAATAAAGTGGCGCGACAGCTGATCCGCCATCTGTGCGATGGCCGGTTTGTCATCGAGGGCATGATCCTGCAGTCGCATGATCTGGGCGATGCGCGACTCTTCGATACGGTGGCTGACCCGGATCTGGAGCGGTGCATCCGTGTTGATGGTACCGGCATAAACGTTGTCACCCACCTGTTTGAGCCGCGGCAACTGTTCACCGGTCAGCATGGATTCATTAAGGCTGGCCTGTCCCTCGACGATGAGACCATCGGCCGGCAGGGTGGCGCCGGCCAGTACCCGTATCCTGTCTCCCACCTGCAGCATCTTGGCTGCCACCTCATGCTCGCCATCTTCATCGATGCGCGTGGCCATGATGGGTACCAGCCGCGCCAGGTTGGAGCTGGACTCGGACGCCTTGCGCCGGGCCCGTAACTCCAGAAAACGTCCCAGCAGCAAGAAGAAGACGAACATGGTGATGGAGTCGAAATAGACCTCGCCGGTGTTGAAGACGGTGGCCCACATGGAGGCGACGAAGGCGCCAATCAGTGCCAGCGATACCGACACGTCCATGGAGAGGTGGCCCTGTTTCAGGCTGCGCCAAGCCCCCACGTAAAATGGCTGGGCCGAATAGATCATGATGGGGGTTGAGAGCAAGAGGCTGATCCACTTGAAGTAGACCATGAACTCATCCTCGACGCTGATGAAGAGATCCATGTAGAGCGCCACGGCGCACATCATCACCTGCATTGACCCTAAGCCCGCCAGTGCCAGCCGGAACATGTAGCTGCGCACTTCTTTGGCGTAGAGCGCTTCTTGGGTGTGGGTCTGGAATGGGTAGGCACGATAGCCTATCTTGGCGAACCCCTTGAGGATGTCGCTCAAGGCAAGCCTGTCCGGATCCCACTTGATGCGCGCACGGTGGGTGGTGGTATTGACGTTGATGTAATGCAGGCCGGCAAGGCCTGTCAGATGACGCTCGATGAGCCAGGCGCAGGCGGCGCAAGTTAGCCCTTCCACGCTGAGCAGGATCTCGCGCATCCTGTGGCTGCCCGTGCCGCTGTCGGTGACGAAATCCTGCTGTACCTCGGTCAGATCGTAGTGGGTGAGGGCAGCCAGCTCTTGCGGGACTAGTTCACCCTTGATACCGGGCGCTGTGCGGTGCTCGTAATAGCTGGAGAGGCCACACTCCATGATGGTTTCTGCCACCGCCTGACAGCCGGGACAGCACATGGGTTGGACTATGCCCTTGATCTCGAGTCCATAGCGACTGCCGGCGGGAACCGGCTCACCGCAATGGAAACAAGCGTTGATGGCGTCTTGCCCCGGGAGGCAAGGTGAGCGATCGAGGCATGGGGCGTGCTGGCGGGAAGCTGCGTCGCCAGGGTGAAAACCGCCAGTCATGGCTTAACGTCCTTTGGGATCGAGTTCTACGGGCGCCTTGGTCGGGAGCTGGACTGTCTCTTGCAGACGCCATTCGTGATTGAGGGCATCGACCCGGATATGCCATTTCCCATTCAATGGTTTATCGAGCTGCAGGCGATAGACGCCGCTGGCGTCAGCCGTCACCATGTGCTCGCTGTCCATGCCGGCCAGGGTCGGATGGAACAGGGAAAGGTAGAGGGCCTGACCGGGGGCAATCTCTCCCGAGAGGGGTTTGAGGGTCAGCTCCTTGTCATTCACTTCCAGCGCGATGTGAATGTTGAGGGCTTCGGAGCGACGGAACTTGCTCAGGTCCTGATTAATCTCTTTGCCTTGCTTGTAATAGTCTTCGGCGACCAGGTTGACGCCATCCTTGCTGGCGATGATGCCAGTGCTGATGCTGGCGATCACGGCGGCGGCCGGGAGGGTGATGATGAACCAGGGCCAAAATTGGCGATACCAGGGTTGGGACATAGTGAGTGCTACCGAAACGTATGATTAACAGAATGGAGGCTTTCCAGCCAACATAAGATAACAAAAAGCCTCGAAGAGTCGAGGCTTTTTGCTGAGTAATCACGTGCTTATCACATGTTACTGCTTATTTTACATGTTGTTGTGGGACAAACTATAAACGTAGGAGGCGAGCAGGTGCACCTTGTCTTCACCCAGAATATCCCTCCAGGCTGGCATGACGCCGTGACGACCGTGGGTGATGGTCTGCTCGACCACCTGACGGGAACCGCCATACAGCCAGATGTTGTTGGTCAGATCCGGTGCCCCGACGGCGATACCGCCCTTGGCATCGGCCCCGTGGCAGGCTGCGCAGATAGCAAAGCGGGCTTCACCTTTCTTCGCTTCCACCAGATCGACCTTGCGACCGGAGAGGCTCAACACATAGGAGGCCACTTCCTGAACGCCATCCTTGCCGAGGATTTCACCCCAGGCCGCCATCACACCATGACGACCGTCCATGATGGTGGTCTTGATCTGATCCGGTTGACCACCCCATTGCCATTCGCTGTCGGTCAGGTTCGGGAAACCGCGACCGCCGCGGGCATCGGAACCGTGGCACTGGGAGCAGTTCTGCAGGAACAGACGCTGACCCACCTTGCGGGCTTCTGGATCGGCGGCGATCTCTTCAATGGCGCGATAGGTCTTGCCATCGGCCTGATAGGCCAGCTCTCGGAACTTGGCGCCGTAGATCTCGTCAGCCTTGAGCAGTTCGCGGTCAAACTCCACCGCCCGACCTTCAGCCTTGGCGGAGGCCGCCGCAGCCTTGGACTCGGCCAGCGAGCGAACATCCTGGTTGGAGCTCTGCCAGGCCAGCAGACCCTTCCAGTTACCCAGCCCCGGGAAGGCCAGCAGATAGAGCAGACCGGTGACGATGAAGAAGAAGAACATGTAGGTCCACCACTTCGGCAGCGGGTTGTTCATCTCTTCGATACCGTCGAAGGAGTGTCCCATGGACTTGCCCTCCTCCACGCCCATTTTGTCGCGCAAGCACCACACCAGTAGCAAGAAGCAGCCAAGTATGGTCCCCAGGCTGAGGACGGTCACAAAAATGCTAAACAAAGTGCTCATTATTGTTTCGCTCCTGCGTTCTTGTTATCAGCACCGGGTTGCTCGTCGTCGGCAAACACCAAGTTGGCAGCCTCGTCGAAAGAGGCCTTGCGGCGCTTGCTGTATGCCCAGACGATGATGCCGATCATGATGGCCATCAACAGCAGGGTATAAAGGCCGCGAAATGTGCCGTAATCCATATCCTGACTCCTTTATTTCAGGGCATGACCCAGTGATTGCAGATAGGCTACCAGCGCATCCAGTTCGGTTTTGCCCTTAACGGCTTCAGCTGCACCCTGGATGTCAGCGTCGCTGTAAGGCACGCCGAAGTGATCCCGGAACAGCGCCAGTTTCTTCCCGGTCAGTTCACCGGTCAGGACATTGGTGTCGAGCCAGGGGAAGGACGGCATGTTGGACTCGGGTACCACATCGCGCGGGTTGATCAGGTGAGCGCGGTGCCAGTCGTCTGAATAGCGACCGCCCACACGGGCCAGATCAGGGCCGGTACGCTTGGAGCCCCAAAGGAAGGGGTGCTCCCACACGCTTTCACCCGCGACCGAGTAGTGGCCGTAACGCTCAATTTCGGCGCGAAGCGGACGGATCATCTGGCTGTGACAAACGGAGCAGCCTTCGCGGATAAAGATATCGCGGCCTTCCATCTGCAGGGCAGAGTAGGGCAGGAGGCCCTCTACCGGCTCAGTGGTCTGCTTTTGGAAGAACAGGGGGGTGATTTCGACCAGGCCCCCCAGGCTGATGGCAAATATGATGCCGACCACCAGCATGGGGACGCTCTTTTCAAAGATCTCGTGACGGTTTTTGTTGCTCATGCGTTGACCTCTTCAATCATGCTGGCTGTGCGACAGGTTCCAGGGAACCCTTGGGCGCAGTGATGGTGCGATAGGCGTTGTAGGCCATCAGCAACATACCGGTGACAAAGAAGCAGCCACCCAAGAAGCGCACGAAGTAGAAGGGATAAGAGGCCTGCAGCGATTCCACGAAGCTGTAGGTCAGGGTGCCGTCGTCGTTGACCGCACGCCACATCAGACCCTGCATCACGCCGGAAATCCACATGGATACGATGTAGAGCACTGTGCCCACAGTGGCCAGCCAGAAGTGCACGTTGATCAAGCGGATGCTGTACATGCGACCCTGATCGAACAGGTTCGGGATCAGGTGATACACGGCGCCGATGGATACCATGGCAACCCAACCCAGTGCGCCTGAGTGGACGTGACCTACGGTCCAGTCGGTGTAGTGGGAGAGGGCGTTGACCGTCTTGATCGCCATCATGGGGCCTTCGAAGGTGGACATGCCGTAGAACGACAGGGACACGACCAGGAAGCGCAGAATGGGGTCATAACGCAGTTTGTGCCAGGCGCCAGAGAGGGTCATGATGCCGTTGATCATGCCACCCCAGGAGGGGACGAACAGGATCAGGGACATAACCATGCCCAGCGACTGGGCCCAGTCAGGCAGCGCGGTATAGTGCAGGTGGTGCGGACCGGCCCATATATAGAGGGAGATCAGCGCCCAGAAGTGCACGATGGAGAGGCGGTAGGAGTAAACCGGACGACCCGCCTGCTTGGGCACGAAGTAGTACATCATCCCGAGGAAGCCGGCGGTCAGCAGGAAGCCTACCGCGTTGTGCCCATACCACCACTGCACCATGGCATCCATGACACCGGAATACATGGAGTAGGACTTCATGCCGGAAAGCGGCACTGCCATGCTATTGACGATGTGGAGCACGGCCACCGTGATGATGAAGGCGCCAAAGAACCAGTTCGCCACATAGATGTGGGAGGTGGTACGTTTGACCAGAGTGCCGAAGAAAACGACGGCGTAGGCGACCCAGACGATGGCGATGGCGATATCGATCGGCCATTCCAGCTCTGCGTACTCCTTGGAGGTGGTGTATCCCAGCGGCAGCGAAATGGCGGCAGACAGGATGATTGCCTGCCAGCCCCAGAAAACGAAGGTCGCCAGGGGGCCACAAAACAGTCTGGTTTGACAGGTGCGTTGCACCACGTAAAACGAGGTGGCCATCAGTGCGCTGACGCCGAAGGCGAAGATCACTGCGTTGGTATGGAGGGGCCGCAGACGACTGTAAGTCAGCCACGGGGTCTCGAAGTTGAGGGCAGGCCAGATCAACTGGGCTGCGATCAGTACGCCAACCGACATGCCGACAATTCCCCAGACAATCGTCATGACGGTGAACTGGCGAACAACGGTGTAGTTGTACTCAGGATGGTTAGTTATATGGCTCATCGTTGTATTCCGCTTCCGATGCTGCTGTTGTTTGATTTTTTGTCCAGTGACATGGACCGACATCATTGGCTACTGCCAACCTTCCGTTAACAACTGTTAATAAAAGGAAAAGCAAAAAGTAGCTAAATGAAAATTCGTTGGGAATGATACTGAAGTGACAGGTAAAATAACAGTATAAACAGTGATATATTTGGCTCCGACTGGTCTCGCCTGCTCAATTATTTACCTTGCGCGAGATCACGAAAATGTCATTTTTAAGGCATCTTAAAAGGTTGTTTTTTCATGAAAGAGAGACTCACTTCACGCAAAATTGCCCACTTGGCGATCGTTCTGGCGATTTTGCTCGGATTGGTTGCTTATCGAACCTGGTTTGGCGGGGGGCAGACGGCGGTGGCAGGGGCAGAAAAAGATCAGATTTGTGATCTGTCCCACACCTCCTGCAGCCTGTTGGTGGGCGACAAACCGATGACCGTCAGCGTCGCCTCCTTGCCGGTGCAGGCCGAACATGACTTCGTGATACTGCTTCAGGGGGGGGATCCCGCCTTGAAACCGGTGAAAGCCTGGCTGGAGGGACGAGACATGTTCATGGGCACTATACCGGTCAGTTTCATGCCTGCAGATCGCGGCTGGCAGGGGGCGACCCTGGTGGGTTCCTGCACCTCGGCAGTGATGGTCTGGCTGCTCAATATCGAGTGGAACAATGGCCAGCGCCAGCAGTTGGCACTCTCGGTCAGTCGTTGAATGGCTGCCTTTATGAAGAAAAGGAGAGGGGGAAAGGTGAAAATAGATTTGAAATTTTCAGGCAGGGCGTTACCTTGCACAGATTATCAGGGAGTGAAGTTCATTTAATCATGATTGAAAAACAACCGTTTTATCGCACCCTCAACCAGCAGGCCAAGGCGTTGCTGGAGGGGGAAACCGATCTGATTGCCAATCTGGCCAACCTGTCCGCGCTGCTTAATCAGGAGCTGGCCGAGATCAACTGGGTGGGTTTCTACCTGTTGCAGGGAGATACCCTGGTGCTCGGTCCGTTCCAGGGCAAACCGGCCTGCGTACGTATTCCGGTCGGCCGTGGGGTATGCGGCACTGCGGTTGCTGAGGGGCAAACCCAGCTCATTGACGATGTGCATCAATTTGAAGGGCATATCGCTTGCGATGGCGCCAGCAACTCGGAAATCGTGATCCCGGTGCGCCGTGGTGGCGAGATCATTGGCGTGCTGGATATCGATAGCCCAATTTTCAACCGTTTTGACGCAGAAGACCGGATTGGGCTGGAAGAAACGGTGCAAATTTTGGAAAGCATGCTCTAAGTCATTGCTTGATGGTTCGCAAAAGGCCCCAAGCTCTCTATAATGGGGCCTTTGTTGTGCTCGGGCGTGCCCGCGCGTTTATATGAAAGCCAAGGTTATACATGGAAAACACTGAGAAGCTGAAGAACAGTAAAGAGATCGTTGCCTACCTGGTCGAGAAATTCCCGGCCTGCTTCATCGCTGAAGGAGAGGCCAAGCCACTCAAGATTGGCATCTTCCAGGATTTGGCCGAGCGTCTTGCTGACGACGCCAGAGTATCCAAGACCATGCTGCGCTCTGCACTGCGTCAATACACCTCCAGCTGGCGTTACCTGCATGGCCTTAAGGCTGGCCAGGCCCGTGTTGATCTGGACGGAAATCCGGGTGAACTGCTCACCGAAGAGCACATCGAGCATGCCAAGCAAGCCCTGAAAGAGAGCAAAGAGCGCGTCTTTGCCAGCCGTCGTACCAATACTAAAGAAGAGAAGGCCAAGCAGCCCCGTCGTCCTGCCCCGCGCAAGGCTGATGCTGTCGCCAAATCTGACAAGCCCAAAGCCGCACCCAAGGCCCCCGTTGCCGATGCGCCGCTGGTGAAGGTCGATGCTGCTAATCTGAAAGTGGATCAAGGCGTCAGGGTCGTGCTGGGCAAGTCTCCTGTACCGGCGACCATCAAGGAAGTGACCAAGGATGACGTTCAGGTCCAACTGCAGACCGGCATGATGCTGCGGGTCAAATTTGAGCATCTGGTTCTCTAAGGAGACAAATGTTGAAGCATGGCGTAATTCGTTTTTCCCTCGTTGCCTGTAGCCTGGCGCTTGCCGGGCTTGCACAGGCCATCGAGCCGGTGCTCAAGGAAAGTGATTTGCCTGTGTTGGCTCAAGAGAGCCAACATGCTACGGCTAGCAAGCGAATTGCCAATCTGTTTACCCGCTCGCATTACAAGCAGTTCAAGCTGGACGATACCTTTTCCTCCGTGATTTACGACAAGTATCTGGAGAATCTGGACTACAGCAGAAACCTGTTTTTGGCCTCTGATATCAGCCGCTTTGAAAAGTACCGTAACGGTTTTGACACCGACTTCGAAAGAGGACGGCTGGCACCTGCCTACGAGATGTTCAATCTGAGTCAGCAGCGGCGTTATGAGCGGTTCGAATACGCCCTCAAACTGCTCGATACTCCTTTCGATTTTACCCAGCCCGACAATTACATCTTTGATCGGGAAGGGGTGGCTTGGCCCAAAGACGAAGCAGAACTCAACGAGTTGTGGCGTCAGCGGGTCAAGTTCGATGCCCTGAGCCTCAAGCTCAGTGGCAAGGAGTGGCCCGAGATCAAGGAGTTGCTTGGCAAGCGTTACAACAATGCCATCAAGCGGATGTCCCAGACCGAGAGCGAGGACGTGTTCCAGCTATTCATGAACTCCTTCGCCCGCGCCATCGAGCCGCACACCAGTTATCTCTCCCCGCGCAATGCCGATCGCTTCAACACCGAGATGAACCTCTCGCTGGAAGGCATAGGTGCCGTGTTGCAGGCGGATGATGATTTCACAGTGATTCGCTCTCTGGTACCGGGTGGCCCGGCCGCCAAGTCCAATCACCTCAAGCCCGATGACAAGATAACCGGGGTAGGGCAGGACGATGGCAAGATTGTCGATGTGATCGGCTGGCGTCTCGATGACGTGGTCGAACTCATCAAGGGGCCAAAAGGCAGCAAGGTGAAGCTGGAGATCCAGCGCGGTAAAGGCGCGACCGTCAAGACCGAGCAGATCGAGCTGACCCGCGACAAGGTGCGCCTGGAAGACAGAGCCGCCAAGTCCAAGGTGATTAACGCCGAAGGCAAGAAGATTGGCGTCATCGAGATCCCGAGTTTCTACGTCAATCTGCACGACGACGTGATCAAGGAACTCTCCAGCCTGAACAAGCAGAATATCGATGGTCTGATCATCGATCTGCGCGGTAACGGCGGTGGTGCGCTGACCGAAGCCTCTGCCCTGAGCGGTCTCTTCTTCGCCAGCGGTCCCGTGGTGCAAATTCGTGATCACATGGGCCGCATCACGGTCAATGGCGATGACGATGGCAACGTCTACTACGGCGGCCCCATGTCGGTGATGATTGACCGCTACAGCGCCTCGGCCTCCGAGATTTTCGCTGCTGCCATGCAGGATTATGGCCGCGCCCTGATCTTGGGTGAAAACTCGTTCGGCAAGGGCACAGTGCAGCAGCATCGCAGCCTCGCCAAGGTCTATGACTTCTACGAGCAGCCACTGGGTCACGTGCAGTACACCATCGCCAAGTTTTACCGGATCGACGGTGGCAGCACCCAGAACAAGGGCGTGGCACCTGACATCCGCTTCCCCACAGCGGTCGCCCCGGAAGAGACGGGCGAGAGCCGTGAGTTCAACGCGCTGCCGTGGGACAAAATAGCCTCGGCCAGCTACGAGAAGCTCGGTAATTTCGCCAGTGTGTTGCCCAAGCTTCAGTCGGCGCACGATGCCCGGATCACCAAGGATCCCGAGTTTGCCTATGTGATGCAGGACATCGCCGACTACAAGGAGGAGAAGGACAAGAAGTCGGTCTCCCTCAACGAGGCGGAACGTCTGGCTGATCAGGCCAAACAGGACGAGAAGGCCCTGACGCGCACCAATGAGCGCCTGGCTCGCCTTGGCAAGCCTGCGGTGAAGAGCCTTGACGAGTTGCCGGCGGATTTTGAAGCCCCCGACGAGTATCTTGTTGAGGCTGCCAATATCACCGCGGATCTGGCCAGACTCAGCAAGCAGGGCTGACGTTGGTTTGTGAAAAAGCATATATACAAGGGCGACTCAGGTCGCCCTTTCTTTTGGCTGAATGCAAACTATTTGACCCTGCCAACCGGTTGTGACAGCCTCTGACACGTCAATTACAAGCGTGGAAGCAAACAATAATGACCGATCACTCCCAGGCCATGACGGCCAAATATCGCCAGGATTATCAGGCTCCGCTCTACTGGATCGACAGCATAGATCTCGATTTTCAACTGCAGGAGCCGCTGACCCAGGTCACCGCCATCTCCCGTCTGCGTCGCAACGGGGAACACAATGTGCCGCTGGTGTTGGATGGGGAGGGACTCTCCCTGCACAGTGTCAGTGTGGATGGCGTGCCTTATCAAGAGTATGAGAAGGGTGAGAGCAGCCTGACACTGTTCAACCTGCCGGCCGAATGCGTGCTGACAGTCGTTACCCTGCTGGATCCTGCCGCCAACACTGCCCTGGAAGGACTTTACAAGTCTGGCGATGCCTACTGCACCCAGTGTGAGGCCGAAGGATTCCGCCGGATCACCTATTACCTGGACAGGCCCGACATCCTGGCGCGCTACAGCACCCGCATCACTGCCGACAAGGCCAAATATCCCTTCCTGCTCTCCAATGGCAACAAGGTCGACAGCGGTGAGCTCGATGGCGGCCGCCATTTCGTGCAGTGGCAGGATCCCTTCCCCAAACCGAGCTACCTGTTTGCGCTGGTGGCCGGTGATTTCGATGTAGAGCGTAGCCACTACACCACCAAAAGCGGCCGCAAGGTCGCCCTCGAGATCTTCGTCGACAAGGGCAATCTGGACCGCGCCGGTTTTGCCATGGAGAGCCTTATCCACTCCATGCGCTGGGACGAACAGCGCTTCGGCCTCGAATATGATCTCGACATCTACATGATCGTGGCGGTGGACTTTTTCAACATGGGCGCCATGGAGAACAAGGGACTCAACATCTTCAACTCCAGGTTCGTGCTGGCCAATCCGGCTACCGCTACCGACGTCGACTACCACGGTATCGAGCGGGTGATCGGCCACGAATACTTTCACAACTGGACTGGCAACCGCGTTACCTGTCGTGACTGGTTCCAGCTCAGCCTCAAAGAGGGGCTGACCGTGTTCCGGGATCAGGAGTTTTCCTCCGATCTGGGTTCACGCGGGGTCAACCGCATCAACAATGTGCGTACCGTGCGTGGTCCGCAGTTTGCCGAGGACGCCGGTCCCATGGCACACCCCATCCGCCCGGATGTGGTGATAGAGATGAACAACTTCTACACCCTGACCGTCTACGAGAAGGGCTCGGAAGTGATCCGCATGCTGCACACCTTGCTGGGGGAAGCCAACTTCCAAGCCGGGATGAAGCTCTACTTCGAGCGCCACGATGGCCAGGCGGTCACCTGCGATGATTTCGTGCAGGCGATGGAGGATGCTTCCGGTGTGGATCTCGGCCGTTTCCGCCGCTGGTACAGCCAGTCCGGCACGCCGGAGCTGACCGTCACTGACGAGTACGATGCCGCCAGCGGCGTTTATCGCCTCCATGTGAGCCAGCACACCCCGCCGACTCAGGAGCAGCCGCAAAAACTGCCGTTGCACATCCCGCTGGACATCGAACTCTATGACGAACAAGGTGCCGTCATTGCGCTGCAATATCAGGGCAAGGCCATCGGTAACGTGCTCGACGTGCTGGACGAGGAGCAGACCTTCGTGTTCGATCAGGTGCCGGTCAAGCCGGTTCCTTCCCTGCTGCGGGACTTCTCCGCGCCGGTCAAGCTGCACTACGACTACAGCGATGAAGCGCTCGCCTTTCTGATGCGCTTTGCCCGCAACGAGTTTGCCCGCTGGGATGCAGCCCAGATGCTGATCAACAAGGCGGTCATCGGCGGGGTAGCGCGGGTCCAGCACGGGCAGGGGGTTGAGCTCTCCCAGACCCTGCTGGCTGCCTTTGTCGCCATTTTGGACGATGACGAGCTGGACCCGGCTCTCAAGGCGGAGATCCTGGCGCTGCCGGGGGAGGCTACCCTGGCCGAGCTGTTCGAGGTGGCCGATATCGATGCCATCCATCAGGTGCGGGATACCATTCACACCTCGCTGGCGCAGGCGTTCGGTGCCAGGCTGACGGCCACTTACCAGCGCCTGCGTTTGACCGGTTATCAGGTGGTGCACGCCGATATGGCCAAACGGGCCCTCAAAGGAGTGGTGCTCGGTTATCTGGCGGCACTGAATACCGGGCATGCCGATGCGTTGGTGCGCGAGCAGTATGCGGATGCCGACAACATGACGGATACCCTGGCGGCGCTGCAGGTGGCCAACGGCTATCTGCTGCCATGTCGGGCTGCCTTGCTGGCGGACTTCGAGGGCAAGTGGGCCAGGGATGGACTGGTACTGGACAACTGGCTGCGGCTGGTGGGCAGCAAACCTGCCGCCGACGTGCTGGTCGAGGTGCGCCAGGCGATGGCCCACCCCACCTTCAGCATTCGCAACCCGAACCGGCTGCGTGCGCTGATCGGCAGCTTTGCCATGAACAACCAGGTGCAGTTCCACGCCGTCGACGGCAGTGGTTACCGCTTCCTGACCGACCTGCTGATCGAGCTCAACGAAGTCAATCCTCAGGTGGCGTCTCGTCTCATCACCCCGCTCATCCAGTTCAAACGACTGGATGAGGCACGCAAGGCGCTGATCCGCGCAGAGCTACTCCGGCTGTTCAACCTGGACGGGCTGGCACGGGATCTGTTCGAGAAGATAAGCAAGGCGTTGCAGCAGTAATCGAGTGGTACAGGGCAGGGGAGCCGGCTCTCCTGCCCTGTTTGTCGCGCAGGATGTCAAGGCACCGGCGCGATCGCTCTGTGGTGGCCGTCCATAGGTGTTTTTTATCAGGAGTCACAGTGAAGCAGTTTACTTTCCGGCTGTCGCTCAACAGCGATGAGATCATGCTGATGTATCAGGGCCATGCCAGACGGCTGGTGGTGCGTACCGAGCAGGGCCTGACCATAGAGTTGGCCTTGGAAAAAATCCGGCCATTCGTCGCTATCAATGGTGTATACGGCTATTTTCGGCTGAACACCCAGGATGATTATCGCTTTATCAGCCTGGAACGCATAAATTAACAAAATCTGAACAGGATCCCGAGTAATTATCTGCTTTCAATCACTATCTATCTGGTAAATCCGTGATCATCCAGTGGGATTTTCTGTTTTTTGCCAAATTGGCAAAATTTTTCACAGCTCAAGCCGTGATCTGCCCCTTGTTTTTAACATCTCCTTATCACCTTTTCTCGCCTTCCTTGATCCAAGACATTACACTGCGCAGCAACTCTGTACCGGTGGGCATCCAGGGTGGATGTCTTTCCGTCGGTGGTTAATGTCGTCCGATAAGGAATATAGCAATGGCATTGAAAGACGCCCCTACCTCAGTTCTGCTCGAAAACGTTCTCAGCCTGATCCATCAGAAGTTGCCCAAGAAGAGTGCCTCCCTGGTCGAGTGCTTCGTTGCCAAGTTCTACGGCAACATGGCCAGTACCGATCTGCATGATCGCAATGACAGCGATCTCTACGGCGCCGCGCTCAGCCTGTGGAATGCGCTCAACCAGCGTGCCAGCACGGAGCCCTACATCCGGGTCTACAATCCCGAGCTGACCCGCCACGGCTGGCAGTCTCCCCACACCATCGTCGAGATCATACTGCAGGACTCCCCCTTCCTGGTGGACTCCATCCGCATGACCCTCAAGCGTCTCAACATCACGGCCCACATGATGTTGCACCAGCCGCTGCACCTGATCCGTGGTGCGGATGGCAAGATCAGCGCCATTCTGGATCTCGACAACACGGCAGGGCAGACATCGGTCGAAACCGCCTTCCTTATCGAGATCGATCACTTGACCAGTGACGATCAGATGGAGGCGCTGGCCACCGAGCTCAACTCGGTTGCCGGTGAAGTGGCCCTGGCGGTCGGCGACTGGCAGCCCATGCTGGGTCGCCTGAACGAGATCATTGACGAGCTGCCCAAGCGCAAGAACCCGGTCAGCAAGGAGGATGTCGCCTCCTGTGTTGCCTTCCTCAAGTGGGTGGCCGCCCACAACTTCACCCTGATGGGCTATCGCCGCTACGACGTCAAGGCGGTGGAAGGGGATCACGAGATCCTGCCGTTGTCGGACTCCAGCCTGGGACTGATGAAGAATTCCATCAAGGATGAGCGGCAGCGCCTTGGCAACATGCCGGCCAGTGCCCGTCATGCGGCCCTGAGCTCTGATTTGCTGATCCTCACCAAGTCCAACAGCAAGTCCCGGGTTCACCGTCCGGCCTATGTGGATTACATCGGCATCAAGCGTTTTGACGAGCACGGCAAGGTAGTGGGGGAGGATCGCTTCATCGGTCTCTATGCCTCTTCCATCTACAACACCAGTGCGACCCAGATCCCGCTCATCAGCCACCGGCTGGCGCGCATCATGGCCTCGTCCGGTCATGAGAAGGGCTCTCACGCCTACAAGGCCCTGCTCAACGTGCTGGAAACCTATCCCCGCGATGAGCTGATCCAGGCGCGCGAAGAGGAGTTGCTGGCCACCGGTCTCGGCGTGCTGGAGATGCAGGAGCGGGACATGCTGCGGCTGTTCGTGCGCCGCGACCTCTACGGTCGTTTCTTCTCCTGCATGGTCTATGTCACCAAGGAGCGCTACAACACGGCGCTGCGGGTCAAGACCCAGCAGATCCTGCAGAAGTATTTCGGCAGCAGCGAAGAGGTGGAGTTCAACGTCTACTTCTCTGAAGGCGTGCTGGCGCGGACCCATTACATAGTACGGGTCAACAATAACAACGTGGATGTGGACGTGAACGAAGTACAGAACAACCTGATTGAAGCGGCCCGCAGCTGGGACGACCGACTCGACTCCGTGCTGCTGACCCATTATGGCGAGGCCCGTGGCAATGCCCTGCGTCGTCGTTTCAGCACTGCCTTCCCCCGTGCCTACAAGGAAGATGTATTGCCGGGCTCCGCCGTGGCCGACATCATTGAGCTGGACAATCTCAGTGAAACCCATTCCCTTGGCATGCTGTTCTACCGTGCCCAGGAGGAAGAGAACGATCGCCGGGTCCGCCTTAAGCTGTTCCACCGCACCGAACCTATTCACCTCTCCGATGTGCTCCCCATGCTGGAAAACATGGGGCTGCGGGTAATTGGCGAGACCCCGTATCAGGTCCGTACCCCTGCTGGGGATGTGTTCTGGATCCTCGATTTCTCCATGCTGCTACGTGGCGATCAGCCGTTTGATCTGGAACAGAGCCAACAGCGCTTCCAGCAGGCATTCGCGGCCGTCTGGAGCCGGGAGTTGGAAGATGACGGTTTCAACCGTCTGGTCCTGGGCGCCAACCTCACCGGCCGTCAGGTTTCGGTATTGCGTGCCTACGCCAAGTACATGCGCCAGACCGGTGTCTCCTTCAGTCAGTCTTACATCGAAGAGACGCTCACCCGTTATCCTGACATCGCCCAGCTGCTGTTCACCCTGTTCGAGCAGCGCCTCGACCCGGCTGGCAAACAGGATGCCAAGGTACAGGCCAAGCTCCACGAGCAGCTGGCCGCCAAGCTGGATCAGGTAGCGAACCTGGATGACGATCGCATCATCCGCCGCTATGTGGAGATGATCGACGCCACCCTGCGTACCAACTACTACCAGCTGGACAAGGACGGTCAGGTCAAGCCGTACGTCTCCTTCAAGCTGGCGCCCTCCAGCATCACCGACATGCCGCTGCCGCTGCCGAAATTCGAGATCTTCGTCTATTCACCTCGGGTGGAAGGGGTGCATCTGCGCTGGGGCAAGGTGGCCCGTGGTGGTTTGCGCTGGTCCGATCGCAAGGAAGATTTCCGTACCGAGGTGCTGGGTCTGGTCAAGGCGCAGCAGGTGAAGAACACAGTGATAGTGCCGGTCGGTGCCAAGGGCGGCTTCTATTGCAAACAGATGCCGGTGGGGGCGGCCCGCGCCGTCATCCAGGAGGAGGGCAAGGCCTGCTATCGCCTGTTCATCCGTGGTCTGCTCGATGTGACCGACAACATCATCCAGGGGGAGGTGATCCCGCCAACATCCGTGGTACGCCACGACGAGGATGACTACTACCTGGTGGTGGCGGCCGACAAGGGCACTGCTACCTTCTCCGACATCGCCAACCAGATAAGCCAGGAATATGGTCATTGGCTCGGCGATGCGTTCGCCTCCGGCGGCTCGGTCGGTTATGACCACAAGAAGATGGGTATCACGGCGCGTGGTGCTTGGGAGTCGGTCAAGCGCCACTTCCGTGAGATCGGCATCAACTGCCAGACCACCGATTTCACCTGCGTGGGCATCGGCGACATGGCGGGGGACGTGTTTGGCAACGGCATGTTGCTCTCCGAGCACACCCAGCTGGTGGGCGCCTTCAACCACATGCACATTTTCATCGACCCGACGCCCCATGCGGCCAAGGGCTTTGTCGAGCGCAAACGGCTGTTCGAGCTGCCGGGTTCCAGCTGGGATGACTATAACCGCGACCTCATTTCGGCAGGGGGCGGCATCTTCCTGCGCTCGGCCAAGTCCATCAAGCTGAGCCCGCAGATCCAGACCCTGCTCGGTACCGACAAGGCCAGCATGGCGCCGAACGAGCTGATCAAGGCGCTGCTCTGCCTGAATGTGGACCTGCTCTGGAACGGGGGCATCGGCACCTATGTGAAGAGTTCTCGCGAGAGCGATGCCGAAGTGGGGGATCGCAGCAACGACGTGCTGCGGGTCAATGG
Source organism: Aeromonas sp. HMWF014 (assembly GCF_963878295.1). Taxonomy (NCBI): domain Bacteria; kingdom Pseudomonadati; phylum Pseudomonadota; class Gammaproteobacteria; order Aeromonadales; family Aeromonadaceae; genus Aeromonas; species Aeromonas sp. HMWF014. The sequence goes on from NZ_CAWNYS010000355.1 coordinate 18,209, forward strand.
TCGTGATCTGCGTGCTCACATAGTCGGTGAGGGTGGCAACCTGGGCTTTACCCAGCTCGGCCGTGTGGAATACGCCAGCCAGGGCGGTCGCATCAACACCGATTTTACCGACAACGTGGGCGGGGTGGATTGCTCCGACAACGAGGTCAACATCAAGATCCTGCTCAACCAGCTGGTGGCCGCTGGCGATCTGACCCTCAAGCAGCGTAACCAGATGCTCTATGAGATGACCGACGACGTGGCGCAGATTGTCATCACCAACGCCTACCGCCAGTCCCAGTCCATCTCGGTCACCAGTTTCCGGGGTACCGAGCAGCTCAAGGAGCAGCAACGCTTTATCCAGGGGCTGGAGCGCGAAGGCAAGCTGGATCGGGGGCTGGAGTTCCTGCCCTCTGATGAGGAGCTGTCCGAGCGGATGGCGGCAGGGCAGGGCTTGACCCGTCCCGAGCTGGCGGTGCTGGTGGCTTACGGCAAGATGGTGCTCAAGGAGCAGCTCAACTGCCCGGAGGTCACCGAGGAGCCCTTCCTGGCCAACATGCTGGTCACCAGCTTCCCGACCAAGCTGCAGCAGCAGTTCGGTGCCCAGCTGGCCCAGCATCCGCTGCGGGGCGAGATCATTGCGACCCGGGTGGCCAACATGCTGGTCAATTACATGGGGCTCAACTTCGCCAGCCGGATGAAGGACGAGACAGGCGCCTCGGTGGCCGAAGTGGCCTGCTGCTTCGCCATGGCCCGCGAGGTGTTTGGCCTGGGGGCCCTGTGGCGTGACATCGAAGGGTGCGACAACCAGGTAGATGCCCAGATCCAGCTCGAACTGATGTTCTACAGCCGCCGCATCGTGCGCCGCGCCACCCGCTGGTTCCTGCGTGCCCGCAATCGCAGCTGGAGCATCGCTGAGAACATCGCGTTCTTCCGCCCGGCGTTCGAGACCCTGGCGACCCACCTCTACGAGGTGATGGACGAGAGCGAGGTCGCCGAGCACCAGCAGGCAGTCGCTGCGCTGGTGGCCAAGCAGGTGCCGGATGCCATCGCCCGTCAGGTGGCCCATATGAGCAGCCTCTTCTCCAGCCTGGATTTGGCACAGATTGCCGCGGAGCACAAGACCGACATATTGCGCGCCGCCAACGTCTACTATCGCCTCGGTGCCAAGCTCGATCTGCACTGGTTCCTCGAGCAGATCAACCATCAGCCGGTGGGCAACCACTGGCAGGCGATGGCACGGGCCTCCTTCCGTGAAGATCTGGACTGGCAGCAACGCAGTCTCACATCTGTGGTACTGGAAGGGTGCAAAGATCAGGGAGAATGCGCTACCATACTGGCCGACTGGATTTCGGAGCATGAGCAACTCTTGTCCCGTTGGACCCATATGTTGGCCGACTTCAAGACCACGAGCACCCACGAGTTCGCCAAGTTCTCGGTGGCCTTGCGAGAGTTGAACCTGCTCCAGTTGAATTGCCGAACCTCGGCATAACCCCTAAAGCCCCGGCCAGTTGCCGGGGCTTTTTTAAGGAGCAAAAATGTTGTACCCCCTCGCCAGGCATTTCTTGTTCAAGCTCAATCCTGAACAGGCACACGATCTCTCCATCAAATATTTGCCCCGCCTTCTCGGTACGCCACTGGATTGTTTCTTCCGCCATTCACTGCCCAAACGCCCCGTCACTGTCATGGGGCTTTATTTTGCCAATCCGCTCGGACTGGCTGCGGGTCTGGATAAGGACGGGGAGTGTATCGATGCATTTGGTGCCATGGGGTTTGGCTTTATTGAAGTAGGTACAGTGACCCCCAAGCCCCAGAGTGGCAATGACAAACCTCGTCTGTTCCGGGTTATTCCGGCAGAGGGGATCATCAACCGGATGGGATTCAACAACAAGGGTGTTGACCATCTGGTCGCCCAGGTCAAGAAAGCCCAATATCAGGGTGTCATCGGCATCAATATCGGCAAGAACAAGGACACTCCGATAGAGCAGGGCAAAGACGACTATCTGATCTGCATGGACAAGGTTTATGATCATGCTGGCTATATTGCCGTCAATATTTCTTCCCCCAATACCCCGGGTCTGCGCCAGCTGCAATACGGCGATGCACTCGATGAGTTGCTGGCCGCGCTCAAGGTTCGTCAGCAGGAGCTGGCTGCCCAATATAAGAAGTACGTGCCGCTTGCCGTTAAAATTGCACCGGACTTGAGTTTGGATGAAATTAATCAGGTGGCCGCGTCCTTGATCAAAAACGGGATCGATGGCGTGATTGCCACCAATACTACCCTGGAGCGGGAGATGATCTATGACATGCCCCACGCCGGTGAAGCGGGTGGCCTCAGTGGGCGTCCGTTGCAGCACAGGAGCACAGAGGTGATCCGTCAGCTGGCCAAGGCACTGGACGGCGCACTGCCCATCATAGGGGTGGGGGGCATAGACAGCGCCATGGCAGCGCGTGAGAAGCTGGCAGCGGGTGCCAGTTTGGTCCAGATCTACAGCGGCTTTATTTATAAAGGCCCGAGTCTGGTCAAAGAGATTGTGACCCATATTTAAGAAATAAATGGGTGCCCTTTATTTAAAGTTGCTGAAATTCTCGACATGGAATAAAGTCGAGTAACGACTTTCAGTAAGGGCGCCCCCATGTGTATCCAACCCAATGACAATTGGCAGTGGCATTATGATGCTCATCATGATCGTCTGATGCTGGATTTATCCGATCGCATGATATTCGCTACCGAATATAAAGGGCGCCAGCTTGTACCCTGTTCCTTCACTACCCAGCCTTTTTGCGTGGACGATGCTGCCCTCTATTATCAGTTGATGGACAAGGCTGTCGAACTTGACTGGAGTACCCCCCATCAGGTCCAGTTGGTACTCAATGCCATCGCTGTCAGTCGCTTTTATAAACCCATGATGCCGCAAAGCTGGTTCTTTGGTGAAGTGCATCCCTTTATTATTCCTGAGACCGGAGCCTTGGTGTGTATGAACACCCCTCATGGCAAGGGGGAATTCATGGTGATCGAGGCGGGTGAACAGGCCAGTGTCTGTCTGAATCTGACGGATGATCTGATGTTGACCGCCAGCAAGATCCTGCCCCGCTTCGGGGTGATCAAGGTCATGAACAACCGCATGATCGCCAGAGTACCGGCTCAGCCACAATACCGTCAGGTGGGCTGATGTTTCGCTCTTGTCTTCTGTAGGAGGGTGTAAAATAACCTGATGTCATCCTGACTCAGGGTATTTCTCTTCATTATGAATGCAACATGACAATTCCTGCCTGGTCACACTGATATTTTTTCTCGTTCACCGCTATTAACCTTGCAAATGTGAGCTGTGCCACTTGAGGCTCACCTGTAAACGCCGTAGTCTCGAAATTGTGCTGTGTAATAGATGTGTATCCGGTTGATACGTGTCAGCAACATGATCAGGGAAACGACTCATGACAATAAACAAGTATCTACTAACCAGTAGTCTATTATTTTTGCCTTTCACAGTCTCTGCGACAGAAGATCTGTCGGTCCTCATCTATGGAGCATCAATCCACAGTGATTGCCAAGCGGCCAAAGGACCGCACGGAAAAACCTGTGACTTCAACAATATCAACCCGGGCCTCGGGGTAGATTGGGTTTTTCTGGGGGATAGCGATACCGGCAAACTCTCATTGCGCGGTGGCGGCTATGAGGACTCTTACGAAAAATTTGCGGTCTATGCAGGCTTTATGTATCGCAAGGAGTGGTATCTCACCGAGAGCTTCTTCGCCGGTCTGGGACTGCAGGCTGGTTATCTTGATGGCTCAGGCATCAATGGCTTTGCGGTATTGCCGGTTGTCAGCCTGGGGTATAAAAATCTGGCTCTGGAAATCGGGTATGCCCCCAAGCTGGATAATGTGCCCGGCAGAAAACACGTGGCGGTGACATCATTCGGCCTGCGCTGGGCAATTTGATGCCATGTTTCTGGCTATAAAAGACCCGCGAGATGCGGGTTTCTTATATTTGGCTTATGGCCAGGTTAGTTTGAATAGAACACGAATGATAAGTATCCAGTGACATCATCCAAAGCAAGCGAGTTTTTTCAATCCAGATGTCGGCTATGGCCAACAGCATTATTTTCATACTCTAATGCAGCTAACAAAAATGCCCTCGCATCAAAAAGATGAGAGGGCTGAAAAACACTCTACAGGAGGGATAAGCTGTTATTCCAGCCACCAAACTAGTCTAAGGCTTATGGTGGTGCCTGAAACCTGATAGATATGACAGTCTGGCAGTGTAACAAATGGGGGAAGCGGACAGTAAAAAAATAGCCCTCCTGTATACGGACGATAACGGGAGGGCAAAACACGGGGTAACGAAAGTACATGCTTTGTCGCAAGGACAATAACTCAGGGAGCCTTGTTTGGCGCCTGTCAAATATGGCAGTCATGATGTGTTTATATTCGCTGCGTCACGGATGTCGATGATATGTGCCTGCTGGCAAGAGTGTTGTTGCTCGACGCAGGTTGCCGCGAGTGTACGGCGATCCCCTGTCGCCCCATCAGCTGACCTCGCTCAAGGCATCATCGGATGCCTGGCATGGCTGACCTGGTATCAAGGGATGGCAGAATGGGTGGGGATAAACGCCCTGTTTCTGGCGTCATCACCAAGCTTTTGCTGCTCCGGATCGGCTCTTAAGGTATAATGCGGCACTATTTTTATGGGTTCCCCGTGAGCGTGATGAAAGAATTTTTTGCAACCTGCCCCAAGGGGCTGGAAAACCTGTTGGCCGACGAGCTGACCACCCTGGGCGCAGAGCAGGTCCGTGAGACCGTGGCTGGCGTCCACTTTAAAGGCGAACTGGCGATTGGCTACAAGGCCTGCCTGTGGAGCCGTTTTGCCTCCCGTATCGTGCTGGTGCTGTCCGAATTCCAGATGAACGACGATCTGGATCTCTATCTGGGCGCCCACACCATCCCCTGGGAAGAGCATTTCTCCGGTACCTCCACCATAGCGGTGGACTTTACCGGTACCAAC
>NZ_CAWNYS010000355.1:23199-32039 GCF_963878295.1 Aeromonas sp. HMWF014
ATCGTCGATCGCTTCACCAAGCGGGGTCACGTGCGCCCGGACGTGGACAAGAAGTCGCCGGATATCCGCATCATGGCGCACCTGGGCAAAGGCAAGGCCAATATCACGCTGGACTTGTCAGGCCCGGCGCTGCACCAGCGTTTCTATCGTCAGGGCACAGGCGAAGCGCCGCTCAAAGAGAACCTGGCCTGCGCCATGATTGCCCGTAGCGGCTGGGCCGGTGAGCCCATGATGGACCCCATGTGCGGTTCAGGTACCCTGCTCATCGAAGCGGCCTTCATCGCCGCCGACATGGCGCCGGCCCTGCGCCGCGAGCGCTTCGGTTTTGATCGCTGGCTGCAGCACGATAGCGAGTTGTGGCAGAGTCTGATGATGGAAGCGCAAGTGCGCGCCAAGCGCGGCATGCAGCGCTGCGAAGTGAAGCTGTTTGGCTGCGATGCCGACCCCCGCGTGCTGCTGAAGGCGCGCGATAACGCCAAGGCGGCCGGGGTGGCCCACCTGATTACCTTCAAGCAGGCCGAAGTCAGTGCACTGGATAACCCCTTGCCGATGGCGAGCGTCGAAGGGGAGGCCCGTCAGGTCGGCATGCTTATCTCCAACCCGCCCTATGGCGAGCGTCTTGGCGAATTCCCGGCGCTGCTGGAAGTGCACCAGGCCCTCGGCGATGCCCTGCGTCGCAGCTTCCAGGGCTGGCGCGTCTCCATTCTCTCTGCCTCGCCCGAGCTGTTGAGCTGTCTGCGTCTGCGTGCCGACAAGCAATATCGTCTGTTCAACGGGGCGCTCGAGTGTCAGCTGCGCAATTACCAGATTGCACTGGACTCCGTGGCATCCCAAAAAGAGGTGGCGCAGGACTTTGCCAACCGTCTGCGCAAAAATCTTAAAACCCTCGAGAAGTGGGCCAACAAAGAGGGCATCGACTGCTATCGCCTCTATGACGCCGACTTGCCGGAATACAACGCTGCCATCGACCGCTATCAGGACTATCTGGTGGTGCAGGAGTATGCCGCGCCCAAGGACATCCCCGCTCAGAAGACCCGCCAGCGTCTGCTCGACATGGTGCAGGCCGCCATCAAGGTGACCGGCATGGACGGCGAGAAGGTGATCCTGAAAGTGCGCGAGCGTCAGGAGGGCAAACAGCAGTATCAGAAGCTCGCCGCCGAGCAGCACCGGATGGAAGTGCAGGAGTACGGCGCCCGTCTGTGGGTCAACCTCTACGACTATCTGGATACCGGCCTGTTCCTCGACCACCGTCAGACTCGCCGCATGCTGGGTCAGATGGCCAAGGGCAAACGCTTCCTGAACCTGTTCGCCTATACCGGCAGTGCCACTGTGCACGCAGGTCTTGGCGGTGCCAGCGAGACCACCACGGTCGACATGTCCCACACCTACCTGAATTGGGCGCAGGACAACATGCGGCTCAACTCGCTGGTGGGCCGTCAGCACAAGTTTGTGCAGGCCGATTGCCTGAAGTGGTTGTCAGAAGCAGATGAGCAGTACGACCTCATCTTCATCGATCCGCCGACGTTCTCCAACTCCAAGCGGATGGACGAGAGCTTCGACGTACAGCGCGATCACCTGCTGCTGATGCAGCACCTGAAGCGTCTGCTGGCGGCCGATGGCACCCTGGTGTTTTCCAACAACAAGCGCCACTTCAAGATGGATCTGGCTGGCCTTGAGGCCGCAGGTCTCAAGGCTCGCAACATCACCCAGCAGACCCGACCGAAGGACTTCGAGCGTAACCAGCATATCCACAACTGCTGGATCATCACCCACGCCGAGGCGCCTGCAGAAGCTTGATGCTGACCCTGTTTCACACCGACGGCTGCCATCTGTGCGAACAAGCATGGGGGCTGGTGGAGGAGGCCGGACTGGCTGACCAGACTCGCCAGTGCGACATCATGGACGATGCCCAGTGGCTTGCCGCCTATCGGGTGCGCATTCCGGTGCTGCGGGATGAGGCAGGGCGTGAGCTGGGCTGGCCCTTCACACGGGTTGAGTTGAAGGCCTGGATTGCACGTCAGGATTAATGCTGATTTGACGATGAAACGGGAGCAGGCCCAGTCTGTCGCCCGTTTTTTCATATGAAATAAGGAACGAAAATGGCTCTTTTAACATTGCACGGCGCTTGCTTGTCGTTCAGTGACTTCCCGTTGCTCGACAATGCCGAGCTCAGCATAGAGCGCGGTGAGCGTCTCTGTCTGGTCGGGCGCAACGGGGCAGGCAAGTCCACCCTGATGAAAGTCATCGCCGGCGAACTGCCGCTCGATGATGGCCGCATGGTGCAACAGCAGGATCTGAAGGTCACTCGCCTCGAGCAAGATCCGCCCGCCTCCAGCGATCTGACCGTGTTTGACTACACGGCCGAAGGGCTGGCTGGCGTCGGCGAGCTGCTCAAGCAGTATCACCATATCTCCATGGAGCTGGCCCACGATCCCAGCGATGCCAACATTCGCATCATGAGCGAGCTGCAAGAACAGCTCGATTATCAGAATGGCTGGCAGTTCGAAACCCGTATCAGCCAGGTGCTGACCCTGCTGAACCTCGATCCCGACGCGACCCTGGATAGCCTCTCCGGTGGCTGGTTGCGCAAAGTCGCACTGGCCCGGGCACTGGCCTGTGACCCCGATCTGTTGCTGCTGGATGAGCCGACCAACCACCTGGACATCGAAGCCATCAACTGGCTTGAAGAGTTCCTCAAGGATTTTCGCGGCGCCATCGTCTTCATCTCTCACGATCGGGAGTTTATTCACAAGCTGGCGACCCGGATCATCGATCTGGATCGCGGCGAGATCACCTCCTGGCCTGGCAACTACGATCAGTACCTGCTGGGTAAAGAGGAGTGGCTGCGGGTCGAGGAGCTGAAAAACGCCGAATTCGATCGCAAGCTGGCCCAGGAAGAGGTGTGGGTGCGTCAGGGCATCAAGGCGCGCCGCACGCGCAACGAAGGGCGTGTTCGTGCCCTCGAGGCGATGCGAATGGAGCGTTCCCAGCGTCGCGAGCTGCAGGGCAAGGCCAAGCTGCAAATGGACGATGTGAATCGTTCCGGCAAGCTGGTGTTCGAAACCGAAGGGCTGGGGCTCGACTTTGGCGATCGTACCCTGTTCCAGGGGCTGGATCTGCAAGTGCTGCGCGGCGACAAGATTGCTCTGGTGGGCCCCAACGGTTGCGGCAAATCGACGCTTATCAAGTTACTGCTCGGTCAACTCGACCCCAGCCGTGGCCTGGTCAAGGGCGGCACCAAGCTGGAAGTCGCCTACTTTGACCAGTATCGTGATCAGCTTGATCCCGAGCAGACGGTGATGGAGAACGTGGGGGAGGGCAAGCAGGAAGTGATGGTACGCGGTCGTTCCCGCCACATTCTGGGTTACCTGCAGGACTTCCTGTTTGAACCCAAGCGGGCACGTACCCCGGTGAAAGCCTTGTCAGGAGGCGAAAAAAACCGTTTACTGTTGGCCAAATTGTTCTTGAAGCCCAGTAATTTACTGATCCTCGATGAACCAACCAACGACCTGGATGTCGAAACGCTGGAACTGCTGGAAGAGCTGCTGGCAGACTATCCTGGCACCCTGTTGCTGGTGAGCCACGATCGTCGGTTTATCGACAACACTGTGACCGGTTGCTGGCTGTTTGAAGGGGATGGCCGTATCAGTGATTACGTGGGGGGGTATGCCGACATGATGGCGACCCGTGCCTTGCAAAGCACGCAGCAGGCGGCGAAAGTGGCGCAGGCCAAAACGCCAGAGTCTGCCGCTGTGGCGAGCCAGGTGGTCACAAAAACCAAAAAACTCTCTTACAAGTTGCAGCTGGAGCTGGATAATCTGCCTGCACGACTGGAACAGCTGGAGACGGAGCTTGATGCCCTGCAGGCCGAGGTAAACCATCCCGGTTTCTTCGCCCTGCCGAGCGATCAAACCCAGCTCAAACTGGATGCCCTGAATGCAGCAGAGGCTGCATTGGAACAAGCCTTCTCCCGTTGGGAGGAGTTGGAAGCGTTGAAACATCAGGACTAAGGAAGTAGATGAAAAAGCAATTATCCATGCTGGCCATTCTGGTCAGCGCCAGCCTGCATGCCCAGGCGGCACAAAGCCCCTTTTTCACCATTGTCGACGGGTCTGACAAGGGATATGCCAGCGGGATCAGTGCCGATGGCAACGGGCTCATCGGGATCAACACCAAAAACAACATGGCCGAGCACTTCTCGACCGTGCAGTTTGCCGACTTCCTGGTCGATCGTTTCCGTTTTGAGCAGGGCTGCATGCTCTCCAACTCGGTCTGCAGCGCCTTCTGGAGCGACAACAGCAACTTCGCCTTCCAGTGGCGTCGTGACTTCCTGGATGCTGTCGATCAACGCAGCAACGTGGGTTATGTCGTTCGCAGTGAAGTTGACGGTCTGGTGACTGCACTGGGTGACGTGCCTGGTACTCAGGTCGGTTACAAGATGAATGGCAAGCTGCGCACCGCATTTGCCGTCGTTAATGACGGCAACAGTGTCAACCTCAAGGATGGTGCCAGCAGCCACAGTCTGAGCGTGCCGACCAGCATCAAGAAGCTGGACAATGGCCAGTATCTGGTGACCGGCACCGCGGCCACCGGCAAGAACATCGCCGTCAATTCCGAGCCCTATAACTGGTGCTTCGCCGGTAACGATGGTCAGTATGGTGACTATCGCTACTGCCCGGGACTCAACACCCAGGCAAGCTTCTGGTTGCTCGACAGCGCCGGCACCTTCAACAAGCTGGTCCAGGCCAATGAATATGCCCGTGGTCGCAACGAGGTGGTGCAGACCGCCTCCGCGCTCGCCGTTGGTGAATTCAACGGCAGCCTGTACGGGGTGGGTTACTCCTCTACCGGCGAGATAGGTACCAACTACCTGGATGGCCGCAACCTGGCGGCATACTGGACGCTGGATCTGGATAACAGCAAGGTGGGCACCACCAAAATCATACCGCTGGCCGAAGGCGAGCCGGGCAAGGATGACGCCAAGCTGCAACACAGCTGGGCTGTGGGGGTCAATGACAACGGTTATGTGATTGGCAACCAGCTCTATCGCATCAACAAGGGCCAGAACCGCCCGGTCGAGATGTTCGTGTTCAACTTGAACACCCAACAGACGGCGAGTGTGCCGTTACAAGACCGCCCAATCAGCGGTGCAGGCTCAGAAGCGGCTGCCATCAACAACCACAATATGGTCGTTGGCTGGCGTGACTCTCGTCACCAGACCCAACCCGTGGTCAATGGTACCAACCGCATGCAGGAAGGTTTCCTGCTCAACGCGGCGACCGGCAACAACTGGTATCTGAACGACCTCATCTGTGGTCTGGACGATGCCGGTGCCAAGCAGTGTGCCCAGAACGGCTACTACTATCACATCGTTTATGCCAGCGGCATCAGCACAAATGGTACCGTGGCGGCGACGGCTTATCGCTACAACAGCGAGAGCGATCTCAACAACCGCAGCAATGCTACTGTGGTCAGCGTGAAGCTGGCACCGGTTGTGAAAGATTTCAAAAACGATGAACCTGCCAGCTACGTGGTTGCCAATGCGCCGGTCAATAACCAGACTGGCCAGGATGGCGGCAGCGGTGGTGGCAGCCTGTTCTGGTTGACTCTGCTGGCTTTGCCGTTTACCTGGCTGCGCCGTTACCAACGATAAAAAGACATGTCACTAAAAATTAATGTGGTTCAATGTCTTGTGTCACAATGACCGGATAACATGGAATTTTTTGTTTGACCCTGTCCACTCTGTGGGGTAAAGATGAAAGCGACCGATGAAAAATTGGTCGCTTTTTTTGTTCCACGAAGAGGGTCGTAGATGATGAAGAGACAGAAACGGGACCGTCTGGAAAGAGCTCGTGCTCGTGGTTATCAGGCTGGCGTTGTCGGCAAACAGAAAGAAGCATGTCCGTATCAATGTCTGGATGCCCGAGGGCATTGGCTTGGTGGTTGGCGTGACGCCATGGAAGGGCGGGGCTCAGGCCTCTTCATGAAGTAGTAGGTACTTCATCACTCATTACAAAAGGAAAGGGGCCATCGCGGCCCCTTTACGTTATCTCTGTCTTACCACTGGATCAGTTGATCAGAATGCTGTGGTATCTTTAAAAAGGCCCACTTTCAGGTCGGTGGCGCTATAGATGGGGCGGCCATCTACTTCCACCACGCCATCGGCGATCCCCATGACCAGCTTGCGGTTAATCACACGCTTGAAGGTGATTTTATAGGTCACTTTCTTGGCGGTCGGCAGGATCTGGCCAGTGAATTTCACTTCGCCCACACCCAGAGCACGACCTTTACCCGGGCCACCCTTCCAGCCGAGGAAGAAGCCGACCAGTTGCCACATGGCATCCAGCCCCAGGCAGCCAGGCATCACGGGATCACCCGGGAAGTGGCAATCGAAGAACCAGAGGTCCGGCGTAATGTCGAGCTCTGCCAGGATCTCGCCTTTGCCATGCTCGCCACCGTTATCGTTGATCTTGACGATGCGATCCATCATCAACATGTTGGGGGCGGGCAGCTGACTGTTACCCTCACCAAATAATTCGCCACGGCTGCAGGCAAGCAACTCTTCACGGGTAAACGAGTCTTTACCTTGTTCACACAGGGAAAGGCGGGCATCAATGGCGGTATTGTCTAGGGTCACGCTGTTTATCCTTCATATGGGTCAAAGCCGAGCCAATTTAGCGTACACTTGTGCGCTAAACAACTCCGATCACTTCTTTTATTATAAGCCGAACAACCGGCCCAGCAGGCGACGGAGCAAGCCCCCCTTGAACGCCGTGCCATTGAGCTCGTCCAGGCGCTGCTGAATTCGACCGAACAGGGTATCCGGCATATCCGGTTCACCCGCCACGCAGCCGGTCAGCAACTCGATAGCCTCTTCCACATGATCCACTGGATGAATGTGGAACTGACCTGCCTCGACGGCGGCAATCACCTCGTCGGAGAGGTTCAACTGCTGGATGTTGGTGCCCGGTAGAATGATGCCTTGCTTACCGGTGATGCCGTGGATCTTGCATACCCGGAAGAAGCCTTCAATCTTCTCGTTCACACCTCCCACCGCCTGCACATTGCCGAACTGATCGACGGCGCCAGTAACGGCAAAATGCTGATAGATGGGCTGGCGGGCGAGGGCGGAGAGCAGGGCACACAGGCCGGTCAGAGAGGCACTATCACCATCGATTTCGTGGTAGGACTGCTCGAACACCAGATTGGCAGAGAGCGGCGAGGGGGTCTCAGCACCAAACTTGTTGGAGAGATAACCGTGGATGATCATCATCGCCTTTGCGTGGATATGACCAGCCAGCTCCGCTTTTCGTTCGACATCCGCAATGTCGCCATCGCCCAGATGCACGGTCGCGGTGAGACGTACCGGTTCGCCAAAATCATAAGGGTGACCCGAGACTTGAATGACGGAGAGGCCATTGATCTGACCGATCTCCTCATCATCAGTTTGCAGCAGGATCTGGCCATCAATGACACCCTGATCAGATTGCTCCACCAGGTAGTTGAGGCGGTAGTCCTGCTCTTCCTGCGCCAACCGGATATGCTCATCGGTCACTGTGTCGGCTTCCATCTCGCGGGCCAGGCTGTCAGCCATGCGCATGATAGCACCAAGCTGGATCTCGGACAGAGAAAGCCACTCCTGATGGTCACACAGGCGGCTGGCATGACGACAGAGGGCGGCGAGGGCCGCCGGGGTGAAGTCCAGCAGAGCCCAGCGTTCACGGATCCAGGCGAGGTACTGCAGGAACTCTGGCAAGTCTTCCTCAATATTGACTTCTGACACCAGATCCGCGCGCAGAAAGATACGTTCGGACATGTCCCTGTCCAACATCTGGAACTCGGATACCTCTAGGCGATCGCCAACCAGGATCAGCTTCAGCCGGATAGGGGTCGCTTCGGGGGTGAAGAAGGGGGTCAGGGTTTTGCCTTCCTGATAGGCGTTCCAGTCCAGTTCGCCTTTCTGGATGGCATTTTTTAGCTTGAACCAGAGGTGGGGCTGATCCAGCAACTCGTCGAGTTGCAAAATAAGGTAGCCACCGTTGGCCTGGCGTAACAGGCCAGGTTCAAGCAGATGCTGGTTGGCATACACTGAGCCTTGCTCTGTCTGATAGTTGATGGAACCAAACAGGGTATCCCAGTTCAGATCCCGGCCATAAATCACAGGGGCTTCCTGCTCTTCATGATGGATCAGCAGGTTGATCAGCACGGGATGCTGGAACTCGAGTCCCTGGGCAACATGAGCCGCCAGATCGGAGAGAAAGTCATCGATCTTGGGGTCGTTGTTCTGCTTGCGCATGATGCGGGTGACCAAGCGCTCGGCATCCAGATGGTGGCTCATCAGCTTGAGCAGCTCGCCAACCATTTCACAAAACTCGACGCCGCTACCGGGCTGCAGACGCAACCAGATTGGTTTGAACGGGTTGTTCAGGTTCTCTGTGTAACAGAGATCGAACAGGTCACCATCCCTGCCATTTGAGGCGGCAATCAGCGTCTGACACACACCTTCATAATCCGCACCGGGGAAGCCGTTGAGCAGCATGACCGGGCAGTCGCCATCAAAACTGGCGAGTCGTTTGATGCCAGAAATGGCTCTGGGTTGCAAGGCGGCGAAAGGTATGGGTTCGATCTTGCTGAGGGCGGTGAACTGTTCAATCGAAAAAGCGGGTTTTAGTTGTTCTGATGTTAATTCAGCCACTTAAGACATCCGGTCAGAGATAGGATCAATTGTTGCCATTATACACAGTTCAATTAGTGGGAACAGGAAACAAGACATCTAATTTAACATAATATACATTATGCGCGGTCAGGCTTGGGGGTAAGGCAAAGGGCCGGTAGGCCCC